>CAZMDX010000045.1:0-15254 GCA_964564805.1 uncultured Pseudoalteromonas sp.
GTTTTGACTTTACCGGTATTTCAGGTGTAGGCGTAACAGGCGTTACTCTAATCTTTGACAATGGCACAGCGGGCGATGCAGCCAACGATGCGGTAAACTGGACTTTCTACTTTGACGACCTCACATTTCCATTGGCAGCAGACACTGGCACAGGTGATGTTGCTGATGGAACTGAACTAACAGTTAATGGTAACTTCGAAGCTGGTGATCTTTCCAGTTGGATAGCGACTGCCAACGGCGGCACCATTACTGCTGTAAACTCAGCGGTTACTGATAATAGTTGGGCGGCCTACCTGGTTGCTGGTCCTACAAATGCTCCCGCGCTGAGTCAAGCTGGTCTTGCTGCAGGTACGGTTAATGTAGGTGACACAATCGATATTTCGTTTGACATGTGTGGAACGGCAGCAGATGGCGGCGTAATATTTCCTGCGTTACTTTCTGAGTTTGGTGGTGATACTGGCGCTGACAGAGAGCTCCTAGCAACGATTGCTAGCCCGCCATCCGTCTGGACACGCTACTACTATAGTGCTGTTGCGGGTGGTGCAAATGCTAATGTCACCGGTGGCGTATCGTTACAGTTTGACGTGGTATGTGGTGGTGATGCAACTTGCTCTGCTGCAGCTTACTTTGACAATGTCTCCGTTACTATTGGTGGTGGTCGAGTAGCTGGTGCAGCAAGCGGTAATAGCTGTGTAGCAGGTGGTGGTAGTTCAACAAACGATTCACCTATCGATTTTGAGGGTGCTGCAGATACCTATGCTTTCTCAGACTTTAATGGCGGCGAAATTACTATTGTGGCTAATCCAGGCGTCGCGGGTAATGATAGTGTTCAAGTAGGAAAAATGGTGAAGACTGCTGGAGAAACTTATGGCGGCAGCACGTTAGCGCTAGACAGCCCAATAGACCTTGCAGATGGTGATGTATTAACTTTACAAGTGTGGTCAGACCGTGTGGTTAATGTACTGTTCAAACTTGAAGGTACACCTAACCAAGAAAGAAGCGAGGATCATGGTGGAACAGGTTGGGAAACACTTAGTTTCGACTTTACTGGCAGCACAAGCACAGGCGTAAATGGTGTCACCTTGATTTTCGACAACGGCACTATGGGTGCTGGTGGTGATGATTGGACATTCTACTTTGATAATATGACCCTGCCTGCTGCAAGTTCTGGCGGTGGCTACACTGGCGGTAATACAGGTAGTGGTTCATCAGCTATAGACTTCGAAACCGGTGGTACTGGTGCTTCATATACTTGGGCAGTATTTGAAAATTCTGACAACCCAGCTCTTGAGATCATCGCCAATCCTGATATGACAGGCGCCAATACCTCAGCTACTGTGGCTAAATTTACTGCCAGACTAGATGGACAGGCATATGCAGGTGTCGAGAGTGCACACGGAGATTTTGGCCCCCTAACACTAGACGCAACCAACAGCACCGTTAAAATCATGGTGTGGAAGTCTGTTGTTAGTGACGTAGGTATTAAATTTGCTATAGCAAGCGGTGGTGCGAAGGGTGAAATAAAAGTATCTAATACTCAGGTAAATCAGTGGGAAGAAATAACGTTTGATTTATCTGCCAATATTGGTGCAGCTGAGTCAATCAACATTGATCAAATCATCATTTTCCCTGATTTTAATGCTAGAGACGCAGAAACAGTCACTTACTTTGACAACATTACTTTTGGAAACTAATCTAACGCTTTAAAAGTACGTAAATAATGTAAATCTAAAAAGAGACTATCTGATAATCGGCTAGTCTCTTTTTTAATGAACTAAAAAAAATTATCGCCATAGCATTACTGAAAACTAAACAATACTTAGACTAACAAACGACAGATTTCTCACTTAACAGCCTTTCACTATTGATAAGACCTACCCTAAATTCAGGGTTCCAAGTTTTTAAAATCTATTTACTAACCGTACTCAAATTCTAAATTATAACGTTAACCAACAGTTAAAATTATTCATGAATATCAGCGTTGACATCATAACCTCGACTAAGCCATCAATAATAATGGTATTTACTAAATATAAAATAGTGTGGGCACATTAATAATTGGTGGCTTTTTGATGGTCTTTTAAGAACTATCGAATGATTTTACGTTTTTAAAAAATTATAGATATTGCATAATGATTGACTTAGTTACTCGATAAATAGTTTTTTTCATATGTAAAAAATCTATATTGAAGGGTAGTTCCTCATAATTTTTACGCTATCACATTGCACCTGAAATGTTGCGCCACATAAAAATGAAAATAAAAGTATGAAAACGTGAATTGTGATTTTTTGGGCTGATTATTTAGGCAAAAAGGTTTTCAGAATCAACGAAATGTGGAAAGTAGATACACACTTAAATAAGTATGAGAAGAAATCAACGGCCCGCTGCGAATGAAGATTGACTGTTGAGTACACTATAAAATAAATATAGATATACCAGACATAAATGGTTACCTGCACGTCACCTCACGTATCAGGGAATCACCGCTTAAAGGTCGCATAATAACCCGTCCTCCACTATCTGCAGCCATAGAGCTCTTAGATCATGCCTTATATGCATGGTAACGCTCGTCTTCTTGTGATTTGGTAGTCATTGCCTCAAACATAATGATCAAGTACATATCTGGCTCTCCATTTCTGGGATATTGATTTATGATTACCTTGTAACCGTTTATTCAGCCTTTAGACTTAGCAGATTCTTAAAAGTCGCGCCATCTGGTAGATAGACGTTTTGCATAGTTTAACCATTAACCATCAACAACGGTAGTTAACGACACTTCCCGGTAATCCCCATTTTTAAACACACGCTCATATTCAGCTAATTCAGTAAAAAACAGCAAGCTTAATAAACAGATAAATAGACTAGATTTTGTAATAAGTGCTTTCGCTAGACAATCTCCTTTTTTTCGTTTTCGCCTTACTTAGCGATCCAATAGAGCGACTTGAAGGGCAAAGCACAATGACATTATCCTGGTCAATAATTGAACCAAAATTAAGCGTTGAGGAATGATTGACGCATCAAAAGTTAAAACTTGGTAACTAAAAAAATTGACCAATAAGTAGTTAATTGAAGCTGCAAACACTTTATACAATTAAGTTTTAAACACTCGCTTTCTCATTTTTTTAAGGTGGTTACACACTCCCTATACGAGCTATAAATTGCCAAAAGCGAAACATCGGTATTTTCTCAACCAATTTTTTATATGTATTGTTTAAAACTCATTTTCCTAAAGATGTATATTTTAAGAGCATAAAATGACGGAAATTAATCAAAAATAAGGTTTTTGTGTATAAATCAGCGAAGTTATTCATTACCAAACAACTAAAATCACAGCTAACAGCCACCGTTTTTTTGGTTGAAGTTGTCTCATGTCTATTTGTGCAAAAACGATGTTGTGTTGATGATTCAGCACACCTTACAAAATGTCAAAGCTGCGACTTACCCTTACCACATTTTCAATGATTTTCTGAGTATCACCCATTGCCTTAAAAACCGGATCCAATATAAAAACACCTCGTGCAATAGTAAAAACGAATTAACATTGTGAGTAAAAATCTTTGCCCATCAATGACTGATTCCGAATTACCAAGAAAGACAGGTTCTGTTCCTGATAAATACCAGCTACCCAGTACTTTAGTTGAAACAACAGACGTCGACACTTTACGTATTCTTCATGGACTACAAATTCACCAGATTGAATTAGAGTTGTAAAACGAGGAGCTGATTAATACAACAAACACTGGTTGAAGAAGGATACTGGTTCGGCGAGGTGCAAGAGAAAAGTGACAATGTTTACCCCAAAACTTTAGCTATTAGCACCGTTAGAGATAACACTGGTAAGACGCAACATTACGTTTATTTATTTACCGACATTACAAATTTGAAGGCACACCAACAGCAACTAGAAAAAGCGGCAGATTACGATGTATTGACAAATTTTCAAAATCGAGCGCAATTAGCTGACCGCTTACCTATCGCACTTTATCGATGTCAGCGACATTCGAAAATGTTAGCCGTTGTTTATATAGATTTAGATGGTTTTAAGTACATTAACGACACTTATGGGCACAACAAAGGAGACAAACTATTAGTTGTTATATCACAGTACATGAAGGAGGCATTACGTGAATGTGACACCCTTGCACGTATCGGTGGCGATGTGTTTATAGCAGTGTCGGCTGATTTGGAAACGCCTAACGATTGAAAGCCTGTACTTGAGCGACTTCAAAAAGCTGCATCACAAACCATTTATTTAAGTGATGTTTTGTTAAATGTTTTTGCAAGCATGGGTGTTGTAATTTACTCAAAAAGTGGGAATAACGAAGACTTACTCATACGTCAGGCTGATCAAGCCATGTACATAGCCAAGGAAAGTGGTAAGAATCGATACCATTTTTTTGATGCGCACACGAATGTTGACACCATAACTCTATACAAAAATATGGACGAGGTACACTAGGCATTTGCTCGAGGCGAGTTTGTTTTGTATTACTAACCTAAGATCAATATGAGGACACTCACAGTGGTGGGAGTCGAAGCACTAATACGTTGGCGACATTCCGAAAAAAGATTATTAGAACCAAGTGACTTTCTACATGTTGTTGGCAATCATCTGATTCGAGGTGAAATGGGTTCATGGGTAATCAATACAGCTTTGTCTCAGATCAGCGAATAGCATGAACAAGAATTAACACTGCCTATCAGTGTCAATGTGGGTGGTTATCAACTTCAAGACAAAAACTTCTCTAAACAACTCACATCAGCACTAGCTGCCCATCAAAATATGCAGCCCAATCAATTTGAGTTAGAAATATTAGAGACCTCAGCGTTAGAAAACATAACGCACGTCAATTCTTTGATCCATACCTTTAAAAACATTGGGGTGAAGTCTACATTGGACGATTTTGGTACAGGTTATTCATCCTTAACTTATCTTAAAAATTTATCTTCAGACTCTCTCAAAATTGACCAGAGTTTTGTTTAAGACATGCTGACTAACTCAGGTGATGTGGCTATTGCACAAGGAATAATTAGTCTGCCAGAAGGTTTGGGCCGGAGTGTTATTGCCGAAGGGGTAGAAGCGGCTGCTCATACCGCCAAGCTGTTGTCCATGGACTGCGATATAGGGCAAGGTTATGATATTACAAGGCCCATGCCGTCAGCTGAACTACCTCAATGGGTGAAAAGCAAGCACGAAAATCCTATCTGGCAAGCTTAATAAGGATATACATTTACCTCGATACCCACATTAAATCTTATCAAGTAAAACGGTGTATTTGACAACATTTAAGGTGAGGCTGAGTAACATATCAACTATCAGATTGTTGGTATATGTGTTGCTCTAAGACTGTTGTAAAGCAATCCTCCCAGCTCTGACTGCTTGCTTAACCAGTTTTACCTCTGGTGCCAGTTTAAACAAGTCACCATTTAATCCTGTGAGGCTTCTAGGTACATGACTTAAACGGGCCATATCAGCGTTAGCTTGCATATGCTCAACTTCCCCATGTGTGGGTATAGCAATTTGTGGGCGCACCCATTCGTACATTTGTTTTAGCTCTTCTTGACAAGGATGCCCTGAGGCATGGATTGGTAAGTCTGAGTCATCAGCCATCAGTGTTTTTATTTTACGGGCTTTAAAAGCCTTCAGCAGGTTTTCGATCGGCTTTTCATTTCCGGGTATCACAATAGAGCTGAACATGACTAGGTCCCCCTCCCCCAAAGATACATTTCGATATGTGTCTTTAGCTAATTGATTTAACGCAGCTCTTGGCTCACCTTGACTACCTGTTGCCACCGCCAACACCTCATTGGGTAATAAGTATCCAGCATTAAAAGCATCGAGTACGGGTAAGTCATCTGGCCAATGCCCAGTAGCTTTTGCTGCTCCTACTGTATTTTGCAATGAACGGCCAAACAGTGCAAAGTATCGTCCCGTTTCTTTTGCAATTTTTGCTAACGTTATCAAGCGTGCAATATTGCTGCTAAAGCATCCCACTACAACTCGTCCTTTTGTTTTTAATACGGCTTGTTTCAAACCCTTATAACATTGTTGTTCAGACACAGAATGTCCTTCGCGAATGGCATTGGTTGAGTCGCACACCATGGCTAATATATTTTGTCTACCTAGTAACTTAAAAGGATGTGCGTTGAAGGGTTTGTCTGTCACGGGTGCAAGGTCAATTTTCCAATCTGCAGTATGAAAAACACTACCCGCTGAAGTTCGGATCACAAATGCATGGGGCTCTGGTATTGAGTGCGTAATCGATATCCACTCAACATTAAACTCACCAATATTGACACGTTGACCACTGTCTATTTCGATAATTGGAATTTTATCACCCAATCCACCACGAGCAAGTTTTCTTCGTAATATTTCAGCGGTATATTTGGTGGTATAAACGGGGCATTTGAATCGACGCCATAAAAAAGGTAAAGCACCAATATGATCCTCATGGGCATGAGTAATCACAATACCTGCTAACTGATCTTTTCGCTGACTAATAAACCAAGGATCGGCAGCGACTATTTCATGTTTATGCAGCCCAATTTTTTTAGACTCAGCTTCTGTACAAAGCGGGCTATTAAACGTTATGCCACAATCCATCATCAACCATTGCCCGGCATGTCCATAAAGGTTCATGTTCATGCCTATTTCGCCTGTTCCACCTAAGGGTAGAAACCACAGGTCTTTATCGGTTGGTGTGAGTGAATGAATAATTAATTCCTAATTTATATTAATCTAATATGAAATGAACACCGCTTAGTAGCGATGTTCTAGAATGAAAACAAAATTTGTCAAAATTATACGGTCATTGTTAAGGTTACGATCTAAACAGCATCAACTCTCTGCGTAAACAAGACCTCTACAATAATCTAAGTTGATAATGTTTAGTAATGAAGAAGTACGACTGACATAGTCAATTCAGACTATTATTCAGTAACAAAATTGGCTAAATCTTCTCCCAAACTATTCATCGGTTTTTCAACAACTCGGCCTAGTTCAACTTCACCTTGCAGCAAAATAATGGTCGGCGAAAACACTAAATCATATTGTCGATGCAAATTACTTGGCTCCTGTTTGTTATAATTGACGCCGTATAACGACAAATTTTTCAACTCAACGCCAGATAGATCGATAAGTTTCAATAGTCTTGGCACTTCACGTTCACTGTCGTGACACCATGTGCCGAATAATACGAGCAAAGACTTGCCCGATATAGATTTTATTGCAGTAATTTCAGCTAAGGTGGGTTGGTATTGTTCATAAGCAGCACGAAATTGTGGATATTCTTTAATAAGTTGTTTGGCTGAAATCAGGCCGCTGAAAAGGCCTGGATTAAGCGACGGATGTTCTGTAGATTTACAACCTACCGATATAACCACTAAAACAGCCAAAAAAAGCATTTTCATATTGATATCCTTTAGTTTATTTGTGTCGTAGCCTACCCAATTTTTAGATAAAAAAGAACACCGAAAAGTAAACATAAAATTAATACTTAACGTGTTCTGGCGCCTTAAATAATAAAGTTTCTTCTGTCAGTTCTAATTATTAAAGTGATACTTAAAAACCAGTTGTATCGTTAATCCTTTTTCTACTTTGGCAAGTTTAATGATTATGATGCTGATTAATATTTCGTATTTCACCCGGTACAGAAAAGTAATTCTGACCACTGGATTTAAGCTGTCTTGGAATTTCGATGGGTACATGTATACCGATGCTATTTTTAGTATTAAGAATATTACTGAGAATATCTCTGCCCTCAGCCGAAAAATAAAACCAATAAGGCGGCAATACTGTATCGCTGATCCGCTTTTGCCAATGGTCTTTAAATGGCAAAAAATGGTCGGCATCTGGGTCGGCATCTCCCATGTGCATGACAGTAGTAGATGTATCTAAACTTTTTAAGGTCACTCTAAAAACTAAGTTTTCGATGCCTGCACGACTAGGCCAGCCTGCGTGAGGAATTCTGACCACATCAACCAATAAGCCCGCTACTTCTATGCTTTTCGGTGCCTGATTAAATGCTAATTTAATGCTGGTCACTTGAGGAAGTATTTGTATTACCCCATCCAAAGTACTCAGTTCTGTGACTGCTTGCTGAGGCGCAATTAGCTGCGTGTTAGGGTGTTTTTGTAGATATTTCAAAACATCATCAGCGGCAAAATGATCACCGTGAGCATGGCTAATAATGATAGCAGTCAAGTTATCAAAAGGGGGGGTGGCATTAAAAATCGCCAGCTTCGTCTCTTTTGGCACTAATTGATAGGTACCGAAAGCTTGATGAAAAAATGGGTCAAACAACACTTTTTTATTACCATTTGTTATTAATACCGCTTCATTTGCCACATAAGTGATAGAAGCTTGATGTGCCATAACTACACATTGACTGCATATTATAATGCACACTAATAGGACTATTGGTCTCATTCATTGTTCCTTTAACTTTTTTGAACTGAGCGGTTCGGTTAGGTCATACAAAAACTCACAATTTTTTGTATCTAGGCATTAATCCCTTAGCTTCTAGCCGTTATCTTTGCTCGATAGGTTTTTTACCAAAGTAACAAAATCAATAAGTGGTTGGAAGAGTCAACTCGCAGGCATGGTAAGACCAAGAGTTTCCATAAAATGCAGACAGCGTAAGCATGACTGCGAAAGATTAGTGCATCAAACACTCATGCATTAGTAGATTATTTATAAAAGAACCCAAACAGTCATTAATAGGTAATTTACAGTGGTCAAACATAGCTATTTTCTTATGTTTTTTTGAGATAAAGCAGTACTTTAAGTTTGCCCTATCAATTCATTTAGGATGTATAATTATGCTCACAAATCATACTGGCGTTAATCTTTTTCTGAATAATTAATAATCACAGCTTCAATTCTGTTTATATATTCTAGATCACCCCGCTCGGCTTTACCCATTAAGGACTTTACTCATGCGTTCACCTATTTATTATTTTTCGCTGTTTTTGTTATTCGCTTTATTGAGTAGCTGCTCGGAGCATAACAACCAATCTCAGCAAGTGCCCGCTCCTGAAGTGGATGTAAGCCAGCCCATTCAGACTGTCATCACACAATGGGACGAATACACGGGCAGATTTGCTGCGGTCAACCAAGCACACATTAGAGCAAGAGTGAGCGGTTATTTACAACAAACTAATTTTAAAGACGGCCAAGCAGTCAAAAAGGGCGACGTATTATTTGTAATCGACCAACGCTCATTCAAAATCGCTTTGAAAAGTGCTGGTTCGCGATTCGACCTAGCAAAAAAAGAATTAGATAGAGGGAAAGACTTACGTAGTAAAAATTCGCTATCTCAAGAAGAGGTCGATCGCAGAACCAATGAATATCAGCTCGCTTGGGCGGCACTTGAAAATGCCAAGTTAGAAATGGAATTCACTGAGGTTAAATCACCTATAAACGGTGTGGTTTCAAGAGATTATGTCAATGAGGGAAACCTTGTGACAGGTGGCGCCAGCGGTGCAACATTATTGACCACCGTTGTTTCACTTAATCCTATTCACTTTTATTTTGATGCTGGCGAGAGAGACCTCTTAAAATATATACGTCTAAGTCAGTTAGATAAACGTGAAAGCTCTAGGACTAAATCTAATCCAGTACAAATACGCTTGCAAGATGAACAGGAATTTACTCATTTTGGTGTCATGGATTTTGTTGATAATCAAGTCGACCCCGGCACAGGCACTATTCAAGGTAGAGCTATCTTAGATAATCCAGGTGGCTTTATTTTGCCCGGTATATTTGGTCGTATGCGTTTGTTATCCCAAGAAAATGTCGCAGTTATGTTGGTACCCGATATGATCATTGGTACCGATCAATCTCGTAAATTCATCTACGTGGTGACAAGCGAAAATAAAATAGATCGAAAATTTGTTACTTTAGGTGAATTACATACTCCAGATTTGCGGATTATTATTGAAGGTTTAAGCCCTAATGATAGCATTTTAGTCAATGGTATGATGCGTGCCAGACCAGATGCTTTGGTGTCACCAAAACAGGTCAATATTGCTAGCCAATACAACTACTAACTGGGAGTAGCCACATGAATTTCTCTCAGTTTTTTATATCCAGACCCAAGTTTGCCTCTGTTTTAGCCATTATTGTGTTAATCATTGGTAGCCTTGCTTATCAAAATTTGCCTATTGAGCAATATCCACAAGTTGCTCCGCCAACTATACAAGTGACAGCCTCTTACCCTGGAGCCAATGCAGAAATTGCCGCACAGACCGTCGCCACACCTCTAGAGCAGCAGATAAACGGTGTGGAAAACATGCTGTATATCTCCTCTCAATCAACCGCAGACGGCAATGTCAGTATCACTGTTACCTTTGAGTTAGGTACCGATTTAGACACGGCCCAAGTGCAGGTACAAAACCGTGTCGCGATTGCCGAACCACGTCTACCTGAGCCGGTTCGACGTATTGGTGTAACAACGATTAAAAATTCACCCGACTTGATGTTAGTTGTGAATATGTTCTCACCCAATGGCACCTATGACCAAACTTACATTGCTAATTATGTGACCTTACAAGTACGTGACCAATTAGCACGTGTTCAAGGTGTGGGCAACATACTGGTATTTGGTGCTAGTCAATATTCAATGCGTATTTGGCTCGATCCAGGGCGGATAGCCTCAATCGAGATGACAGCAGCAGAGGTGATAAGGGCGTTACAAGGTCAAAATATTCAGGTGGCCAGTGGGACTTTAAATAAGTCACCTGTGGCTCAAGGTCAGACTGCTTTTGAATTAAGTGTGCAAACCCAAGGGCGACTCATTGAGCCAGAGCAATTTAACAACGTTATTATCAAAAATACCGATGGCAGAATTGTGCGTTTTAAAGATGTAGGCAGAGTCGAGTTAGGCGCCGAGAGTTATGCCACGAGAGGTTATCTGGGTGATAAAAAAGCCGTAGCGATGCCTATTTTCCAGCGCCCTGGAACCAACGCGTTAGAAACTGCAGCAACTATCCGCAGTATTATGCAAAAATTATCTGCTAATTTCCCACCTGATTTGGCCTACGATATTGCTTACAATCCCACTGAATTTATTAGCCAATCTATCGATGCAGTTGAAGTTACCATCTACGAAGCTATAGGTTTAGTGGTATTGGTGATATTAGTGTTTTTACAAAACTGGCGAGCGGCCATTATTCCCATTATCGCCATACCGGTTTCTCTGATAGGCACGTTTGCAGTGATGAGCGCACTTGGCTTTTCATTGAACAACCTGACACTATTTGGTCTGGTGTTAGCCATAGGAATAGTAGTTGACGATGCCATAGTGGTAGTAGAAAACATGGAGCGTTTGTTAGCTCAAGGTCAAAAACCCATTGAAGCAGCGCGAGAAACGATGCGCGAAGTGGGTGGTGCAGTGATGGCGATTGGTTTGGTGTTGGTCGCCGTATTTTTACCCACCGCTTTTGTTGGTGGTATTTCAGGGCAATTCTATAGTCAATTTGGTATCACCATCGCAGTTGCCACGTTAATTTCTGTCGCGGTATCCTTAATTTTAAGTCCTGCGTTATCTGCAGTGTTACTTAAATCGCATCAGCCAGTCAAAGACAAACCGAGCTTATTAACGCGCTTAGGCGATGCTTTTAATCGCCAGATGGACAACACTGCTCAATTATATGGGAAATTAACTACAAAACTCATACGACTAGGTTCACTCATGTCTTTAGTTTATGTAGGGCTGATGATACTTGCAGCTTATTTGTTTACTACTGTTCCTAAAGGTTTCATCCCCGCGCAAGATCAGGGCTACTTAATTGTTAGCATTCAATTGCCCGCTGGTGCTTCTTTGACGCGCACCGACGATGTAGTGAAAGATGCGGTAAGTAGGTTATTGAAGATTGACGGCATCAGGACATCTGTGGGTTTTGCTGGGTTTTCTGGTGCTACTTTTACTAATGCATCCAACTCTGCAGCCATATTCACTATGATGGATTACTTCGATGAGCGTTCAGCTAAGGGCTTAACATTCAATCAAATTCTCGCAGAAGTAAAAAATCAGATGTCACAAATCAAAGAAGCTTTTGTTATCGTTATTCCCCCCCCAGCAGTGCGAGGAATAGGTAACGGTGGGGGCTTTAAAATGATGATTGAAGATAGAGCAGGACGAGGCCTTGAGGTTTTAGAGCAAGCAATGTGGGAATTGGCAGGTGCAGCTAATCAAGCACCCGCAACCCAATCAGTTTTCAGTTTATTTGAAACCAATACACCACAACTTTATGTGGATATAGACAGAGAAAGAGTGGAACGTTTAGGTGTGCCAGTGTCAGAAGTATTTAGTGCTTTGGAAATATATTTAGGCAGCGCTTTTGTAAATGATTTCAGTTACTTGGGTAGAACCTTCAGAGTCACAGCACAAGCCGATGCACCTTTTAGAATGACACCCGATGATATTGGCCGCATTCGAGTTAAAAATGCATCTGGTGATATGGTGCCACTCAGCTCAGTGGTTACCTTCAAATACCAATCAGGTCCATCTCGCGTACCGAGGTACAACTTGTATCCTGCCGCAGACTTATTGGGCAGTGCTGCGCCTGGTTTTAGCTCAGGCGAAGCCATCGCTAGCATGGAAAAACTTGCTGCAGAAATATTACCTGATGGCATCAGTTTTGAATGGACAGAATTGGCATATCAACAAAAAACAGCCGGTAATTCTGCACTCATCGCGTTTATTATGGCGGTAGTTTTTGTATTTTTACTATTAGTAGCCCTTTATGAAAGCTGGACCTTACCTTTAGCCGTCATTCTCATTGTGCCGATGTGTCTACTCAGTGCTATTGCGGGGGTGTGGATAATGGGCATGGATAACAATATTCTGACCCAAGTAGGCTTGATAGTTTTAGTGGGACTTGCCAGTAAAAATGCAATTTTGATTGTTGAATTCGCCCGCCACCTAGAACAAAAGGGTATGCCTCTTTACGAAGCCACCGTTGAAGCGTCTAAACTTAGGTTACGACCTATCCTTATGACCTCTTTCGCATTTATCCTCGGGGTTATTCCGCTGGCTATCGCTACTGGTGCGGGTGCTGAAATGCGTCAGGCCCTTGGTGTTACTGTGTTTAGCGGTATGTTAGGCGTGACGTTTTTTGGTTTAATATTCACCCCTGTTTTTTATGTGTTATGTAGAAAGTTATCAATGTTAGCCAAGGGACAAGAACTTGATGAAAACGGTTGTGTACCTACAAAAATCATAGAATAGCCTGTCACTATCTAACCAAAAAAAAGGCTGTCCAAGACAGCCATTTTTTTGTGTTAGGTTATACTTGGTTTAGCCCTGCAAAGGAATAACACGTAGTTCAACCCGCCTATTTTCTTGACGACCTTGAGCATTATCATTACTCGATATCGGTTGACTTTCACCCATGCCGATCGTTTGCAAACGATTCGCCACAACACCTGTACCCTGTAAATAGTTTGCGACACTATTGGCTCGTTGTATCGACAACTGCCTATTATATGTTGCATTCCCTACAGAGTCGGTGTGACCCTCAATACTGAGTTTAGTTTTTTCATAACGATTCAGTACTTTTGCTACATCTTCAAGTACCGGATAAAAACTCGTCACAATCGCAGCGTTTCCACTAGCAAAGGTAATGTTACCTGGAATAGATAAGCGGATACTATCGCCTTCTCGATACACTTCTACCCCACTATCGGCAAGTTCTTCACGAAACGCAGCTTCTTGTTTATCCATGTAATTGCCAATTGCGCTGCCTGCTAATGCGCCTAGAGCAGCCCCCCAAACGTAGCGACTTTTATCATTATCACCCGTACCTTTTCCAATCAGTGCACCTACCACGGCACCAATCCCAGCACCTTTTTGAGTATTGCTATAATTAGATGCACACCCAGATATAACAAAACTGGATAATGCGACGGCAATCATTGTTTTTTTCATGTTTATTCCTAATTAGCGAACAATCTGGATCCCTTAACAAGATGCACGATGTATTCCAATAAAATCAATTTCAAAAATTGATTAAGTGTAAAGCTTGACCAAAGGTCTGTGTGTTTTTGACTAACAAAGCGGTGTTCTAGATGTGCTAACTTACAGCACAAAGGCTTAACGCCGACTTAACAAAGCGAGGTCCGAACAGATATTCATTTAGATATATATTTGAACCAAACTGAAAGTGATTTTTTGCAGCCGAATCTGGTGTTTATCTGAAAAGATACACTTGATCAATATTCTCAGACATCAAACTTAAGTTTGCTTATCTATGTGGGGGTAACTTTTGATAACACAAACAAAAACGACGTTATGTTGTGTTAACTAATGCTAGTGACTTACAGATGTATGCTGTCCTCTCCCTTAATAAATAATTTAATCATAATTGGCTTTTATATTATTTTTCAACATTTTTTAGGAGTAAACATGACTATTCTGACTCAATAAGTCAGCGGATTAAGGGATTAAAAATAGTTATCTATTAAAGTATTTAGTAAGGTCACTTTTTCTATTTATGAAATGGTAAATGTAAACCTGTCTTACCACATTAAACTTCTATTATTGCTTATTTTCCATGCGACAGTCACCAAGCCTCATCACGTTAGAAATTCGAGAACCAGTGTTAACTTTATCTGATTTGGCATGTACTTCTGACACAGTAGAATACTTAGTTGGCCTACCAAAGGAATATTCCTTGAACCAAAGAGCAACATAAGCTAAATAATTCGTTCATTGCCGTCAGTCAAAAATAGTAAAAGTGAGGCTATCAACCACCGCAATAAGATAATTCATCTGTTACATTTGGTGAGTATACATATCGGTTGTTTTGCATTGTTATAACTCATATCTAACAACAACTTGAATATCATGTAGGGTAAAATAAGGGTTTCTTAATTTGTTATGAAACTATCCCTAAAACTGTGAAATGATCTGGCATTACCATATTCATCAATACTTGAAATATTGGTTGTTGCCATAAATCTAGAAAACCATCCAGTAATAGATTGCGCTTTAACTTCAGCAAATATTTTGCCTTCTTTTTCACTAATCCAATTCATAAACCCTAAGCTCAAGACAGTTTTATGGATAGGTATTTTCCTTACAGAGTTGGCATTCTTAACTTTTTGATCAGCGTCTATTTCTCTAACAAAGATAAAAGGCCTATTTGTTTCGGGGTCAATTTGAATATCTTCGCGCCTAATCTGACAGATTTCTCCTCTCCTCATGCCATGATACATGGCAAGTAAAGTTATCCACTTTTGCCATTCTTT
>CAZMDX010000046.1:0-1733 GCA_964564805.1 uncultured Pseudoalteromonas sp.
TCACCTAACTTTTATTTTGATATCAAACCTCATTCTCATCAACAGACTATTCTACATAAATTAATTGCAGAGCGAACACTGCATGGTCGCTATAAAAACCTTGTTGTCGCGGCCACAGGAACAGGTAAAACAATTATATCTGCTTTCGATTTCGCAAAGTTCTATCGCATAAACCCCGAAGCTAACTTTTTGTTTCTCGCCCATAGAGAAGAAATATTGAAACAAGCGCAAAGTGCATATCGGGGGGTCTTAAAAAATAGTCACTTTGGTGAATTACTCGTTGGGAGGAATAAGCCGAGTAAATACAACCAGCTCTTTGCATCTATCCAAAGTTTGAATAATCAAATAAGCACGTTATCACTTAGTGAAGATTATTATGATTATATCGTTATTGATGAAGTGCATCATGTTGCGGCTAAAAGTTACAGGGCAGTGTTAGCGCATTTTACGCCTACGATATTGCTTGGCTTGACCGCGACGCCAGAGCGTCATGACGGTACCGATATTCTTACTGATTTTTGCCATGTTATTGCAGCAGAAATTCGATTACCCGAAGCAATCAATCAGCGCCACCTTTCGCCGTTTCAATACTTTGCCATTGATGATGATACTGACTTGACCCAAATTTCATGGTCAAAAGGTAGATATGACGTGGGCCAATTAACTCACCTGTATACCTACAACGACCAAAGGGTCACTAGAATTATCCAAAGCCTAGATGAAATTGTGACTGACATCTCGAAGATGCGCGCGTTAGCCTTTTGCGTCAGTAAAGAACACGCTAATTACATGGCCCAAAAATTCACTTTGAGCGGTATTCCTTGTGGTTTGTTAACCAGTGACAATAGTCATGAGCGGGTAATTCAACAGCAACTTTTAAGATCAAAAAAAATCAATATTCTGTTTGTGGTGGATATTTTTAATGAGGGTGTGGATATCCCAGAGTTAGACACCCTTTTATTTTTAAGGCCTACCGAAAGTTTAACTGTTTTCTTACAACAATTAGGCCGTGGTTTGCGTTTAACTGGCGGTAAAGAATGTTGCACCATCCTAGACTTTGTTGGTAATTCTCGGCCTGAATATGATTTCACACACAAATTTAGAGCATTAGTGGGTAAAACGAATCAGGCTATTAGTAAGGAAGTAGAGCAAGGCTTTCCTCATCTGCCCTTAGGTTGTCGAATTGAGTTACAAGAAAAGACTCAACAGATGATTTTGAAAAATATTAAGCAAGCGACACTGAATAAAAATAAGCTGCTCAGCTTGATCGGTAACTTTTCTAATGTGACAGAGTTACCCTTAACGCTGCGTAACTTTTTATATATTTACCCCGATATTAAATTAGAAGACATTTATAAAATTAAATGTGGAACATTTGGCGGTTGGAATACCTTTATTGCGGTTAGTAGAGAAAAAGAAATATCAGCCACACAATCTGATATTTACAAAGCCTATTATAGAGCGATAAAGAATCGCCTTTTAAGTTGCACGTCAATTTCATACCTGCATTTTGTCAAAACACTCAGTGACAATAACTTCGCACTGGCACATGTTGAAACAGCTCATCCTTTAAAATTATCAGCACACAATCAAAACCTGTTGTCATTAATGATGCATTACGACTTTTGGGATAAGGCAGGCAAACAAGCAGGCTTTAAAAACATAGAAAGCAGCTTATTGGCATTATTGAATAAAGAGTTACAAGAAGAGTTAATAGAGGTGACCAAGCTGCT
>CAZMDX010000047.1:0-9781 GCA_964564805.1 uncultured Pseudoalteromonas sp.
GCTGTATCTTCGGACTGAGCGTTTACTCGAACATCATGATGAAAATACAGTATGAGCAGATAAAAATTTTACGATTACATATTAACCGCAGGCAGGTGACAAAATTAGCGCCGTCATGAACAGTCATCACAGATAACTCACATTATTTGGACTAGTACTTTCACCTAAATATGTTTATGGCATCGCTCCGAGTGCACTGACACATGATGGCAAACTTTATGGCTTATTTTGGATAAGCCTTAGGTCTAAAGAAGCAACCGTTAATACGAAAGGTGCATTTAACAACATCATCATCGAGGTCCAACGTAATGTCGGCATTACTGAAATCATTAAAAGTTGGCAAATAGGTTTGCAAATCATCACTCATCCTAGTCATGCCATTGAGGATGGAGTAAAAGTATTACAGCGTTAACTTCGATAGGGCTATCATCGTTATAAATTAGCACTGACACTTTTTCTCGTCTTTATCTTTGAGTACAATTACCGTGATGTTTGATTCGACCATTTGGCAAATTCATTTTAAAGAAAGGCCGCAACTTATAGACTAAAATGAAGCGTTGTACTGATCTTTTAAGGTCAAATAGAGATTACGTTTATTTGGTTACGACCGTTGTCCTTACTCAAATAAAGTTGCTTATCTGCCAAAGAAATGAGGTCGACTATCGATTTAGAAAAATTGTCTACCACTTTAACAACCCCGATACTTACGGTTAACTGAATCAGGTTACCAGTATAGATTTTTTGACGTTTTTCTATTGCTTGGTGAATCGACTTTATATGGTCTAGATCCTGTTGTGGCTTATCGCTAGCAAAAAATAATAAAAACTCCTCACCTCCGTATCTTGCAACAATATCAGTGTCTCGACGACACATATCCGCAATAACATTAGCAACATCAACCAGACACTCATCCCCGATATTATGACCATACGTGTCATTTATATTTTTAAAATGGTCAATGTCAATGAAGGCCATCGTGAACGGCTTTTTATTACGCTTATAAAACATATATGCTTGTTTCGCTTTTTCGTTAAACGCTCCGCGATTAAATAACCCCGTTAATGAATCGGTCCTTGAAACACTTAATATCTTTTCGTTTAACGCCTGTAATTCTTTGGTTTTTTCTGTAACTTGTTCTTTTAACTCACGTTGAAAGTCTTCAGAAATTTTTTGAGTCTTAATAACACTCTCTGTTACGTTAAACATCTCTTGGCTTACTTTCGCCTCTTCTAAAAGTCTTTCTGGTTGCTTTTGTCCTTTGATAAAGGCTTCTAGGTTTCGCAACGGGCCAACAATATTTGATGCTAACCCTATTGAGAAAATAGCGATAAATATTATATTTTGTAAAAATATGATGACCATAAATATAATATAGGCGCTGGTATCTTTAAATATTCTGCTGGGGTCTGTAAGAGCATATATTTTCCAACCATTTTCATTTGAAAATTCCCTATACAAGTATTCTTTATTAGAAATTGTAATTTTAGGAAGCGAAAATGTGTATGAGGCCTGCCCTATATTTTTTTCGAAAAGGTCGAGCTTCTCCAAATTAAATAGTGGCGAACTATAAATTACAGTGTCCTTAGCGTCAGTCACAATTAAAGAAATTTGGGTATTTTGAATAGCATTAATGACACTTTGATCAACTAAGCTATCAAGTTTTACTGCAGCCTGTACCAAACCTTCAAAGCCATTTTCAGTTAAAATAGGCGCTGTAATTGCAACAATATTTAGCGAACCTAAACCACTTCCTTTGATCGCATTAGATATGACCGACTTTTTATTTTTTTTTGTCTGCTGGAAATATTCACGAAATGAGATATTGATTGCAGTCAATTTTGGCAATTTTTCAGCATACTGCTCAGGAGCAGCAATCAGGATCATTCCTTCTTTATCAGTTACTACCATACTCTCAATATTATTAATCGTATTTGCAACGGCATCAAGAATGTCGGCACGATCCTGAATATTTTTTTCATTGATTATCAGCGATGCAGTTGATGTTAATGCATGAACTCTATTACCTAGTAATGCGATCGAACTTCTATTAAGTTCCTCTATCGCGTTATCTAAATTTCTACTGACAGAAATCTCGCTATTTTCTGTTGAACGCCAGATAAAAAATAACACAACAATGAATAATGGCAGCATGACACTGACAAGATTAAACTCAAACACAAGCTTCGAAAATTTAGGAAGGGTACTGAACTTTTTGAATTGACTATTAATCGGAAGCAGCCAATAGACAAGAAGGGCTGACATTCCACATATGTAGCCACTCAATATAAAAGGTAACGCAATAAAAACAGATACTTGAAAACTTAGAGATAAATTAATATAAACAATCATGCTGCTTATAGGTAAACCAATAACTAGCCAGAATAATAAAATAGCCGATAAAAATCTTACTCTGAATTGGAGCATTGTCACAATTACAAAAAACTGCAAGCTATGTAACCAACCAATAGATAGAGGGCTTTCATAAATTAACAGAGGAGCCATACTTGCACATAAAACTAATACCGAGACTCGAAGAGGCAAGGCAAGAAGACAAAACAAGACAATAGCGCTACCAAAATAAATGGGAACACCTCCAGCCATATTTGCTACAAAAAACGCATTTAATATAAAAGCAAAAATGCCCAATACTAATCCGATTAAGTAGATAAATTTCTTATTCATTAGTTGAATTTTTATTCCTTATAAACCTTCGCTTTACATGCTTGAATGTATTTCCATCAAATATAAGAACGGTGCTCAATATTTAAAAAAACACATACACTGTTGTTTTCTGGATTATCTTACAACTGTTTGTTCACATTAGTTGTGTTTTTTAATGCTAAGGACAGCTTTAATCCTAACCTTGCACCAAAATATTTATATTGCAGTTCTAAGCTTGCATAAACACTATTTTGCATCACTAGCGTCAACTAAAATAATAAAGCACGAGTACAGACACAAAAACATATTTTAGATTCCTTCCCAAAAATAATTAGGACTGTTTTCTTAACATAAAGGATATAAATTATCATTACTTATAAACTGTACTAATTTTATTACGTGAAATCATAAGAAAATTCACCATATATTAATTTGTAAAATCAATTGCTCAATTTAAAAATTAAGTGAAAACCTACCATATGAATAAATCTCTATGTTCTTAAACACGCTCTTTTCATATGGTTGAAATTTATTAGGTATGCAAGTATACAATGCATAAAAGAACAAATGTCAGCACTCAATATCATTGTAAAATACCTTATAATTGCTCTAAAGCTATATAGTCATTCGAACACTTTTAGAGCACTCAACATTACAAATTTAATATTAGAATAGAATGGTTTATAAAATTATCTTGTTTGTCGAACCAACAACAACGTGCTACTTTCTTAGCGATTGAAGCTTGTTGAACAAAGAGCAACAAAACTTATGCCAGACCAAGGTCCTCCACGAATATTAATAGTTGACGACTCACAAATTGACTCATGTGTTACAACGGAAATGCTTCGAGGCAATTATCAAACAATTACAGCTATATCTGGTGCAGATGCAGTTCAAGCATGTAACAGCGGACATCTACCTAAACTGATCTTGATGGATGTCAGCATGCCTGATATGGACGGCTATGAAACCTGTGAGTTGCTAAAATCTAATCCATTGACTAGCAACGTACCCATTATTTTTATTACGGCAAGTTCGTCCAATGAAGAAAAGTTAAAAGCCTTTGAACACGGCGCTATAGACTTTTTAACTAAGCCAGTATATTCCTTAGAACTTCTAAAGAAGATAGACCGTGCCATAGAAGCAGACTACAAAGTAGAAACAGCGTTAAACGCAGCCATGGCAGCGGTCACGGATACTGAAGAGCAAGCCATTATTATCGATTTTTTACAAAAAAGTTTCGCTTGTAAGTCATTTGAAGCCCTAGCAGAATTAGTGGTGAAAACAACATCGTTACTAGATTTATCTAGCACTGTGCAAATTAGAACGCCGAATCAAAAATTTGAACATTCTAGCTCTGGTCAAGTTCCGCCTATTGAATTACAAGTTTTTGAAGTGACAGATAACCTACTACGCATACATCAACAAGGTCCCCGACTAATTTTGAGCTTTGGTTCAATATCTCAACTTATAAAAAACTTACCTAAAGACGAACTAAAAGTGACTAAATTGCGTGATCAGTTGACCATTATTCTTGAGGGTGCTGTGAGTCGTATTCAGAATATTTTACTAAGCCAAGATTTAGAAATTTTAATGCTTGAAACAAATGAATCATTAATAAAAATCAAAGAATTACAAACAAATCAGAAACGTCAAGGACTCAAGCTTGCTGATGATCTAAGGGATGATATTCGCACAGAATCCCTTAATTCCGGTCTAACCGAAAAACAGAAGTTTATGATCTCATCAAAAATAGAAAAGTTTGCAGAAAAAAGTGTGGTTATTTTTGAGGAAGGTTTAAAAGTGGATAATGAACTTAAGCTTATTGCAGAAAAAATCGGTCAATCTTATCGTCGTGTAGGTGTCTATATCAGCTTTAGTGATTAATTTAAGGCAGTATATAGGTAGAAATGTATTAATTATCGATAATTAGGCTTCCTTGGCAAATGATTTAAAAATTTGCCAACTTACAATTTAATTTGAAAAGGTAGTTGATAATTTCACATAAATCTAAGAAAACAACGTCGGCTTGTACCAACTATGAATACCTGCGAGTGCAAACAACTTTTTATTGTCTTTCTAAGAACGAGTCTACTCAGGTATGACATCATCAAGCGAATTTCATGCCTGATATTTGGTAGTGGTGTCTTATAAGCACAGCCATTAATTAACGTTTTGCACGTTTCCCAGATAAACATTTGAATTGGAGCCTTTATGCTTCAGATATCAATACTCAGCCACTTCACTACTCCATTAAATATTTACATGTAACAACGTTATCGATTCGAAATATTGCGAATATAACAATAATTAACTATGCGTTTCCAAAAAACCCACATAACTTTGACAAGATTAACTATCAATAACACAGCTACCGTTCCACATAAAACAGACTATTACGCACAGCAAAAAACAGTGCTAAGAGTAAGTATCCAATACGTAGGTGTGTGAGTAACTAGGTAAATATTATTCTTAGCCATGAGCATGAAATACAAGAGTAAAGATATCATAACTGCACACTATACAAGCACAAAATAGCATTTACAGATCCCTAAACATATATATGCAGTATTTTTTTAAAAGTTTTTTTTACATCGGCGCTGGAAATACAACGTAATGTATAAATTATAGTTATCTCAACACATATAAACGTATGAAAAAAAATACCATAAAAAAATTTCACAAAATTCAATGGCATAGTTCAAAAAATCAAGTAAACCTATCCTATATCTATGAAATTATTATTTTACCAAACTAGCTTCATATATAGGGGTAAAAAATAAGCAGGCACCGAATCACATAATATAAAAAAGTTAAATATAAGAGTTAAATGTCATGATAAAAACACTTTACAGCGGCTCTAAAGCTATATGTCCCGCAGAATACAAACAACACACTCGGTATTTTAAAAATCAGAACTACAATACAACCACGTAAATAATCGACAAAATATTCGATCTTTAAATGACTGTTTACTAAAATAATTGCTAAAAAAAATTTTTTTTCGCTGATTTTTTCATATTTGTCGAAACAATAGCAACATGCTATTTTTGCTTTTTATTGAGAGTGTTGAAAAGGAACAACAAGATTTTATGGCACACATAGCACCTCCGCGAATATTAATAGTTGACGATTCACAAATTGACTCCTGCATAACAACAGAAATGCTTAGAGGTACTTATCAAACAATTGCAGCCACATCTGGTGCAGATGCAGTCCAAGCATGTAACCAAAAGCATTTACCTAATCTGATTTTAATGGATGTCAGCATGCCTGATATGGACGGGTATGAAACCTGCGAGTTGCTAAAATCTAATCCGATGACCAGCAATATACCCATCATTTTTATTACGGCAAGTTCTTCTAACGAAGAGAAATTTAAAGCATTTGAACACGGTGCAATAGACTTTTTAACTAAGCCGGTTCACTCCTTAGAACTTCTAAAAAAAATAGACCATGCTGTTCAAGTAGATTATAAAATAGAAACAGCATCACTCGAAACACAAACAGCAGTGGACAACGCAATGATAGCGATCGCGGATGCTGAAGAGCAAGCCACTATTGTTCACTTTTTCCAAAAAAGTTTTGCCTGTAAATCATTTGAAGCATTAGCAGAGTTGGTGGTAGAAACAACATCATTATTGGAACTATCAAGTACCGTTCAAATTAGAACTCCTAATCAAAAATTTGAATACTCCAGCTCTGGACAAGTCCCCCCCATAGAATTACAGGTTTTTGAGGTAACAGACAATTTAGTTCGTATACATCAACAAGGGCCCCGACTAATTTTAAGCTTTGGTTCGATATCTCAACTCATTAGAAACTTGCCTAAAGATGAACTAAAAGTAACCAAATTGCGCGACCAATTAACCATCTTACTAGAGGGTGCGGTGAGTCGAATTCAGAATATTTTACTGAGCCAAGATTTAGAACTTTTAATGCAAGAAACAAACGTATCATTAACAAAAGTTAAAAAAATGCAGATAAAACAAAAAACTCAAGGACTACAACTTGTTGATGATCTAAGGGACAACATTCGCACAGAATCACTTATATCTGGATTAACTAAAAAACAGGAACTTATGATCACAACAAATATAGAAAATTTTGCACATCAAAGCTTAGTTATTTTTGAGGAAGGTTTGAAAGTAGACAACGAATTAAAACATATTGCAGAAAACATCGGTCATTCTTATCGCCGGGTAGGTGTTAATATTAGCTTTAGTAATTAGTTAAAAAGTACATATGAGTAAAAGTGTCTTATTTGCAGATAACGTTGTTCATGACAAGGAAATTAAGGTAAATATTTTCTGTTAATATTTAATTGTTAATGGGTATAGTAAACGTTATTGAGATTTTTAGGCCTATCAACTTTAAGAACTATAATTTATGTTCGGCTCAAGCGATCTGTTATAAGTTCCCTAGATAGGCTAAAACATCAAAACCTTTAATGAGACACAAGTGGTTTTAATCTGGCCACTCATAGCTTTGTCGTCAACGCCGAAAAATGTCAATCAATGCTATATTTTTAATATAAACATTCTTGGAAGTCAGTAATTATATGTCCCTAGCTTATTTTCAAGTAAAAGCTCCCCCCGCTATATTATTTTGCTTGTTTGCTTTTATTGTTTATTCTTTTGTTTTAATAATAGGTAATCCAACAAAGCTCAATATCAGCAATAATAATGACTTTGAAGTCTACAGCGCTTATGTACTCGCTGAGAAAAACCAAAAACTTGACCAAATTCTGGCGAGACAATCATCGTTCATCACATCGCGAATAAACGATATACCTTGGAGCTTTAAGCAACAAGCGTATTGGCTTAATCTGAAAATTCGAAATAATACAGATAAAGATGAAGCTCTAGTCAGCCATTTTGATAATCCCATGTTAGATGAACTGGATATTTATCAACTCAACACAGCTAATATTTTAATAAAGCACCTACGATTAGGTGAACTCCAAAAAAAGTTAACGCCTGGACAGCGTTTTATCCCTCATTATGCTTTTAATTCGGCAGCTAATAGTGAGTCAAACTTTTATGTGCGGATCGCTACTACGGGGATTTCAAATACGCCTATTAACACTTATCACCAGGCCAACTTTGCTAGTTTGATGCAAAAAAAGCATCTTCTTTGGGGCTTATTTATTGGCGTATTAGTTATTTTGGGTCTGTATAATTTAGTACTTTATTATGCGGTGAATGATCGAATATATATCACTTATAATGCATATATTGTCACCTGTTTAGTCTCGGTGGGGATCATTTCAGGTGGTGGTTTTTATATTTTCCCCATGCAAGTTCAGCTGTTTATAAATTACCAAGCTATAGCAGTGAACTGCTTATTAGTAATATTTGTACTTCTATTTCTTATTCAATTTCTCAAGTTCGATGAGGATAAACAGTGGCAGTTCTGGTTAGCTACCGGCACAGCTATTGTGGCAATATTACTTCTTACCGTTAGTTTGGGCATTCCTGAATATATTGCAGCTAGGATGTTTTTTGTATTTTTACCTTGTTCTTATCTGGTTTGTTTCATTGTTATTTTCAGTAAAATAAATTCTGGCCTGAAATGGGAAAAACTGTATATTTATTCTTGGGTTCCGTTACTTTTAGGTGGCGCTTCGACTCCCCTTGTTCTCACAGGCATAATCGAATATTCATTCATTACAGATCATGCATTTATGTTAGGTGTGTTGATTGAAATAGTGCTAATGGCGATGGCCTTAGCAAATAGAATGAGGTATCACAGAGAGCAAGCAATTTTTAGCACAACACATGATCCTACTAGTGGTCTACCAAATATAAGTTTATTAGAAAATAAGATTAAACGTTTGTTGACTGCCCATGAAGAATTTTCTGTCTGCTTGATCGATATCGAGAACTATCACTCATTATCACCTTATTTAGAACTGTTGAATTTACAAAAGCTAGAAAGTCAGGCTATTGAAAAGATAACTTCTATTTTAAATACAGATAATCGAGTTAAGGTCATTTCAAACACCCACAGCAAAATGCTGAAGTTATCAAGGGTAAAGGAAGGTACGTTAGCTTTTATCATCGAAACGACTGATCAAGAGTCTATGGATGTTATTTTAAATGAGCTGCAAATTTTAATTTTTGGAAAAATACAAGTGAGTGGTTTGTTGATCCATCTGAATACCCGAATAGGTGTCTGTTTTGCTCTTGAAGACTCTGAAAAAGCTCTGTCTGCAGGCTTATTAATTCATCATGCACTATTGGCAATTGAGCAAAACAAAGATAGTGGCAACCAAATTTATTTTTATCAAGATCTAAAAAATTTGAATATGAAAGAGCGATTAACCCTTGCTCATGATTTACAAACCGCTATCGGAACGGGGCAATTACGACTTTATCATCAACCACAAGTTAATCTCTCTAACGGCCATATCCATGGGTCAGAAGTTTTACTTCGCTGGGAGCATCCAACACATGGTTTTATTTCTCCAGAACTCTTTATACGTATTGCAGAAGATACTGGCTTGATCAATGACTTAACAAAGTGGGTTATTGATCAAGCACTTAGACATCATCGACAGCTGCACTTACAAAACTATAAACGGTATAAAATATCTATTAATATTAGCGGTAAGGATATTTCTTCTCCAGGATTCTTTAGCTATGTCCAAGATAAAATGTTGGAATTTAATATACCGCGTAAATGCATAACATTTGAGTTAACCGAGTCTGTTATGGTGACTGACCATGACAAGTTGAGAACATTGATGCATGACTTAAATCAGTTAGGGATTATTATTTCTATTGATGATTATGGCACTGGGTACTCTTCTCTAACATATATATCTCAACTCAAGTTTGATGAGTTAAAAATCGATAAGATGTTTATTTCAGACTTAGATAAATCAGTACGAAATCTAACTATTGTAAATACAACGATTGATATGGCAAAGAACCTGAACTTAAAAGTTGTCGGTGAAGGTGTCGAATCTAGATCTATCGAAAAAAAGTTAATAGAAAGTGGCTGCGATATTGGACAAGGATATTATTACAGCAAGCCCCTTCCTTTTGGCGATTACCTCACTTGGCTTGAGCATTACAATATACAGCACGGTATTACACTTGATATCGATAGGACT
>CAZMDX010000048.1:0-22311 GCA_964564805.1 uncultured Pseudoalteromonas sp.
TATCAAAAGAATTGCCGGTTGAGCATTTTAGCCAACTCCCTAGTTTTATTCGACCTAGCCTGTCCCCGAGCGGCAATAAGATTGCCTACATCAGAAATTTCCAATCACCAGAAATAGCTTTATTAACCACTGTTGATTTACTAACGGGTAAAAAGCAGCACATAGTTAAATCTGATAACGAAGAAAGAAAAATTCGCTGGTTTACGTGGGTTAACGAAAAAACACTTCTAGTTAGCATAGTTTTTGCCGCAAAAAGATATCGAACAGATACGACCGAAACACGTCTCTTAGCTGTTGATATTGATGGAGACATACCAGTGCAAAGGCAAGTCGTGAAGACGAAAAGGGGCATGTACGACGATGGCCATGTGTCTCAGTTTCAAGATTCTGTTGTATCCTTTTTACCCTATGACCCCGAACATGTGTTGATAGAATTGGACTTAGATGTCGCTAATTTACCGAGTGTTTATAAAGTTAATGTTAGTACAGGTAGGAAATCTCGTATTACCAAAGGCAAAATGTCTGTAAGAAGTTGGATGGCCGACCGTCAAGGTAACTTACGTTTGGGCGAAGCGTTAAGTTATAAGACCGGTGAAGCGGCTATTCGTGTACGAATAGGTAACGATAAGAAGTGGTATAAAATGTTTGAGTTCAATGCTTTAGAAGAGCCTGGTATTACCCCTCTTGGTTTTGCAAAAGACCCTAATATTTTGTATTACAATGCTTATCAAAATGATAAAAAAGCGTTGTTTAAAATCCACCTTCCTTCGAAAGAAACCACCTTGGTTTTTTATGATGATGACCACGACGTTGATGGCTCATTAATTTATTCGAAAAAAACTAATGATGTGATTGGGATTTATCATTCAAATAGTGAAGATGGACGTATTTATTGGGATGAATCAATCATTGATTTTCAAACATCACTAAACAAGGCTTTACCCGATAGTGATGTGTATTTGGTCGATTTCAGTCTAGATGAAAATATTTATCTGCTTTACACAGAAAATGACTACACACCAGGTCTGTATTACTTAGGTAACCGCAAAGATAAGTCTGTTACACCAGTTTTTGAGCAATATCCCGCATTAGTTCCTGAAGTGTTAACAGAACACACATTTGTCACTTATACCGCCAGAGACGGGACCGAACTTGAGGGCTATTTAACCTTGCCACTCGATGTAGTTGGTCCTGTACCTACCATTTTACACCCTCATGGCGGGCCGGGAGCTCGTGAAAGTGATGGTTTTGATTATTGGACATCATTTTTTGCCAATAGAGGTTATGCGGTATTTAGGCCTAACTTTCGTGGCTCTACTGGTTATGGTTATGCATTTGCGCAAAGCCAAATGAAAGGTTGGGGTTTGATTATGCAAGATGACTTGACCGACGCAGCTAACTGGCTGGTTGATCAAAAAATCGCTAAAGCAGATGCTATGTGTATCGTCGGTGCTAGCTACGGCGGTTACGCTGCAGCTATGGCAGCGGTTAAAACCCCTGAGTTGTTTCAATGTGCAGTTAGTTTTGCAGGTGTGACTAATTTGAAACAGTTAGTCATAAGAAGTCGGAAATACACCAACAATAAATTTGTCAAAAATCAGATGGGTGATGATTCGAACGATCTAAAAGCCCGCTCTCCATATTATCAAGCACAGAAAGTTAAAATCCCGATGTTGTTTCTTCACGGCGAAGATGATCGAGTGGTGGATGTGGAACAAAGCCGTATGATGGTAGAGGAATTACAAGATTTGGATAAATGGGTTAAATATGTAGAGTTTGAAAACGGTGACCACTACTTATCTATTCAAAGAAATAGGCATGCAGCTTTTAAAGCGATGGATGCGTTTTTAAAAACACACCTAGGAGAGTAGCTGTTTTTATAAGTAGCGACTTAAAGAATAAGCTAAAAATTCTAAGCGTTATCTATCGGTAGTGCTAGAATCCTGACCCTTAAAATATAACGGCTTCAGTATGTCATCTAATCGTCACCCCGCTTCAGGTAAGACAAATAGCAAAACAAATAGCAAAACAAAGACCGATATTGGTTTATTCGAGTTTGTGGCGCTTATGGCAACAATGACATCTTTGGTCGCTTTGAGTATAGATTCTGTTTTGCCTGCATTATCTCAAATTGGTGCTTACTTAGAAGTGACCGATTCTAGACAAACTCATTTAATTGTCTCGGTATTTTTTGTTGGTATGGCTTTGGGTCAACTTTATTACGGACCTTTATCTGACGACAAAGGTAGACGTTATGTGATTATCTCTGGTTTGATCTTATTTGCTGTAGGGTCATTAGTTTGTATCAATGCTGAATCGTTAGAAGTGATGTTAATTGGCCGTGTTATTCAGGCATTTGGGGTTTCAGGCCCCAGGGTTGCCACATTAGCAGTGATCCGAGATAAGTATGAAGGTGAAGCTATGGCTAGAGTCATGTCTTTCATTATGATGGTGTTTATATTAGTGCCTATGCTGGCGCCTATTTTTGGCCAAACCATATTATTTTGGTTTTCATGGCAACATATTTTTTCATCATTTTTAGTTTATGGGTTACTGATTGGGTTATGGTTTTTTATTCGTCAACCAGAAACATTACCCAAAGAAAAGCGTCTACCTTTTAGTTGGTCGCAATTATGGATCTCAAGTAAGTTTATTCTGACTCATAAACTAGTAATGTGTTACACCCTGTCGTCTGGTACGATTTTTGGTGCATTTTTAGCCTACATCAGCTCTTCTCAAACGCTATTTCAAGATATTTATGATACGGGTGAGTTGTTTCCTATGTACTTCGCTATGCTGGCTTTTTCTATAGGACTGGCGTCTTTTATTAATGGCAACCTAGTTATGCGTTTGGGTATGCGCAAGTTATGCACCTGGGCAATGTTAGGGTGGTTGTTATTCTCATCAGTGTTAACTTCATTATGTCTGGTTTATGACGGTGTTCCACCATTATGGCAATTTGTTTCTGTACTGTTTTGTACGTTTTTTTGTATCGGAATTTTGTTTGGCAACGTCAACTCTATGGCTATGCAGCCTTTGGGTGCAATGGCAGGTTTGGGCGCAGCAATTATTGGGTCCCTAAGTAGTATTATTTCAGTACCTACAGCTATTTTTATCGGTAGTTTTATTGATTCTACTATTACGCCTGTGGCATTAGGGTTTTTAGGATTTGGTAGTGTTTCGTTTGTATTATACTGGAATGCAAATAAAGCTTAGTTTTTGCTTAACTGATTGAAAATATATAAGTTGTTCATCTCTTATTCAGCAAGTCTTGGTTAAAATACAACTCAATAGACAGGTTGTTTCCTATTCAAATGATGACTGTTTCATTTTGAGCGCCGCGTAATATGTTGTATCAGTTTCTTGGTACATATGCGGCGCTTTTTTATATGTAAAACAAAAACTAATTTACTTTACTTTACTAATCGAATATTTGGTTTTACCTGACAGTTTTCTAAAATTTCAACCTGTTTGCATGTCTTAAAGCCGTTTTTAATTCTGTCATAACCGATGTTTTTCATGCCCATTGACTGGCAGAACTTGTAAATAGTCATAAAGTCCTCTTTGCTTAGCTCCTCGTCGTTAACTGACAAATGCGAGTCAATATACATTTGATCACCATTGGCGGTCAGGTTTGCGATAGCTGAATAAGGTTCACCGTATTTTTTTACCTTTAGAGCCTTGACCATCTTAACTTCAAAGACCCAATCGCCCATTTGAGCAATACGTGTTATTGATTTATTCATACTTAATCCTATTGTGCATTTTTGGATTGAACAACAGAGTTGTTGATGCGGTGTTTGTGGTTTGTAAAAACCTTCTAAGGAACATTCAGCGAGTCTTAGGCCATTTAGCAAATCATAGATAGCAAAGCACAGGCCATGTCTGCAACCTGTTTAAAACTGAAGGATCCCTCAGTTTTATTAGATTATAGTGTATGTATTTGGCGACATGAGGTTTTTTCTCTATAAGGACGTGATGGTAAATCATTAATATAGATGGTTCTTTAATCAATTTGTTTCGGATTTAAACAAATTAAAGCTGCTGGGTCGTCTTCCATTACAGACACCTACAAATTAGTCTTAATCTAGATGTAAAAAAGCCCAGCCAAATTGGCTGGGCAAAGGGCTTTTAACAAGCACCTACGACAGAAATCGTTTATTAACATTGAACACTATTTGCATGCTAATTGAATGCTAAGAGCTAGACTGTTTCTACTATGGCTTTCATGTCGGTCATATAGCCACGTAATTTAGCGCCTATAGTTTCCACTCCGTGTTCTCTTATGGTTTTATTGATATCTACTAGCTTTTTGTTATCAACACTGTTGGAGGTGGTTATGTACGCTTTGCCAATAAGGTCAGTACCAATGCTTGGCATAAGCTTTTCAGCTAATAAAGGGATAGCTGCATTAGCAAATAAATAGTTACCATATTCAGCAGTATCAGAGATAACAACGTTCATCTCATATAAGCGCTTTCGTGCAATAGTATTGGAAATCAGTGGCGTCTCGTGCAACGATTCGTAGTAAGCTGACTCGGGTAAAATACCTGCTTCGACCATCACGTCAAAGGCTAATTCAACACCAGACTTTATCATTGCAACTAAAAATACACCGTGGTCAAAATATTCTTGTTCGTCGATTAGACCTGCAAATACAGGTGCATTTTCAAAACCACTTTGGCCCGTTTCTTCACGCCATTTAAACAAGTTAACATCGTTATTTGCCCAGTCTTCCATCATGGTGCGAGAAAATTCACCACTGATGATGTCGTCTTGGTGTTTGCCAAAAAGTGGTCTCAATAACTCAGTTAATTGTTCAGATAATTCAAAGGCTTTTATTTTGGCTGGGTTAGACAATCTGTCCATCATATTGGTGACACCACCAATTTTTAGTGCTTCAGTGATGGTTTCTAAACCGTCTTGAATAAGTTTACCTGCGTAGCCTGCATCAATTCCATTAGCGATCATTTTTTCATAACCCAATACTGCAGCTACTTGTTGCATACCACATAAAATGGTTTGTTCGCCCATTAGGTCAGATTTTACTTCAGCAACAAAAGATGATTCTAATACACCAGCGCGGTCGCCACCTGTAGCTGATGCTAAGGCTTTAGCGATATCCCAGCCTTGAAATTGAGGATCGTTTTCAGGATGCACAGCAATCAGAGTGGGTACGCCAAATCCACGTTTGTATTCTTCTCGTACCTCAGTACCCGGACATTTAGGTGCACACATGACAACAGTAATATCAGAACGAATTTGCTGACCTTCTTCAACAATGTTGAAACCGTGCGAATAGCCTAGGGTCGCACCTTTTTGCATAAGAGGCATAACCGCTTCAACCACACTTGAGTGTTGCTTGTCAGGCGTCAGGTTGTAAACCAAATCAGCAGTGGGGATAAGTTCTTTGTAAGTACCGACAGTAAAACCATTACCATTTGCGCGTTGGAAAGAATCTCGTTTTTCGTCAATCGCAGCTTGGCGCAATGCATAGGAGATGTTCAAGCCTGAATCACGCATGTTCAAACCTTGGTTTAATCCTTGTGCACCACATCCAACAATGACAATTTTTTTGCCTTTGAGAAAATCACAACCCGTAGAAAACTCTGCACGTTGCATAAAACGACAACGACCAATTTGGTCCAATTGTTGACGTAAAGATAATGTATTAAAGTAATTTGCCATGTTTAAAATCCTATTCATTTTTTAGTGCAAGTTAGTGATTCACTTGCGATGGGAGGATAATAGAGGTAAATCAATGTTGTTTAAAATGATATATTTGCAATATAGTATTGCATAAATAACAACATAGCTGGCATGAGGCCATTTAGATGGATATTCGAACCTTAGAATTGTTTCAACATTTGGCCAGTAGTCTACATTTTGCTAAAACATCAGAATCTATGTTTGTTAGTCCTTCCACTTTAAGTCGCTCTATTCAAAGGCTCGAACAGGAGTGCGGTAGCACTTTGTTTGTGCGGGATAATCGTAAGGTTACACTGACTGCTGCTGGCTCAAAACTTTTGGGGTTTTCGCAACAAATACTGACTGAGTGGAAAAAAGTGAAGTGGGAGCTGCAACAAGAACACCAACAGCTACAAGGTGAATTAAGTTTGTTTTGTTCAGTCACAGCTAGTCAAAGTCATTTGCCCAGACTATTAGACAATTTTAGACATAAATATCCACAAGTAGAAATTAAATTGAGTACTGGCGATCCCGCTTTGTCAGTTAGTAAAGTCATGCAACAAGAGGTCGATGCGGCGATTGCTATTCACACCCCTGACTTTCCTGCAGAGCTCGCATTTTTATCCCTAGGCGAAATACCGCTGTTACTTATTGCTTCCAAAGACACCTTATTAAATCGACTAGAGCAAGTAGATTGGTCTCAACACTCTTTTATCTTACCTGAATCAGGCCCATCCAAACGTATTGTGCATCATTGGTTCGCTGAACAAGGCATAAGGCCGCGTATTTATGCCACAGTTGCTGGTAATGAAGCAATAGTGAGCATGGTGGCATTAGGTTGTGGTTTAGGCATAGTGCCACAGGTTGTATTGGATCATTCCACTATAGGACAAAAAGTCAATCGTATCGCACTTGATGACATTGAGCCTTACCAATTGGGATTATGTTGTTTACAAAAAAGGGCTGATGAGCCAGCTATAAAAGCTTTATTTAATTGTTAGGTAACAATTATTTATCCGTCTCAACCATTGATTAACTGAGTTAACATCCTGTCAAAAGCACGATAATTTAAAGCTTCCGCTAGATGCTGCCTATTAATGTCCGCACAATGTGCCAAGTCAGCTATGGTGCGCGCGACTTTTAATACTCTGTGATAAGTACGTAAAGATAATCCCAACTTTTCTACCGCTTGTTGTAAAAATAACTGCTCTTCTTTTTCTAGTTTGCAGTATTTATCAACTTCTTTGCTACCGAGCTGTGCATTGGTTTTGCCACAACGATTTAACTGTAATTGGTGGGCTTGAATGACTCTAGTGCGAACAACCAAGCTACTTTCACCACGACTTTTTACCTGCTCAGAAAAGTCATTGGTGGGTAGTTTAGGTACATCGACTTGTAAATCGATACGGTCTAAAAAGGGGCCAGAGATACGGTTAAGGTAACGTAAAATCTGTTCGCAGCTGCTGCGTCCATCGTTCAGACTACCGGTTGGGCTGGGGTTCATTGCAGCCACAAGTTGAAATCTAGCAGGGAATTGCGCTTGCCTAGCCGCTCTAGAAATACTCACTGTGCCAGACTCTAATGGTTCGCGTAATACATCTAGCACCTTACGATCAAACTCAGGCAATTCATCAAGAAAAAGTACCCCATTGTGCGCCAAGGAAATTTCACCAGGTCGGGGAATACTTCCGCCTCCCACTAAAGCGACAGCAGAACTAGTGTGATGAGGATGGCGAAATGCACGCTGTTTCCATGTCGCTGGGTCAACGGGTTTACCCACAATGGAATGAATAGCGGCGGATGCTAATGCTTCCTCGTCTGTCATAGGGGGTAAAATAGTGATCAAGCGACTTGCCAGCATCGTTTTACCTGTGCCAGGTGGTCCTGTAAATAGAAGGTTGTGCCCCCCAGCAGCAGCTATCTCTAGCGCTCGCTTTCCAGCTGTTTGTCCAACAACATCTTGTAAATCATTATCATATACCACTTGTTCTTCTGTGGAAGGTGCCTGATATAAATTAAGAATGCGTTGCCCTGCAATATGATGGAACACGTCTAAAAGTTGATTGGCCGGCACAATGTTGGCGTATTTAATCAACGATGCTTCAGCCGCATTTTCGACAGGTAAAATAGCAATTCGTTTGGCTTGTGAGCAGGCATAAGTAAAAGGTAATGCACCTGTTATTGAACGTATCTCTCCCGATAAAGCCAACTCTCCCACAAGTTCGATACCTTCTAGTTGATGACGGGTCAATTGGTTGCTTGCGGCAATTATGCCAATGGCAATAGCTAAATCAAAACGTCCACCTTCTTTGGGCAAGTCTGCTGGGGCTAAGTTAACTGTGATACGTTTCGCTGGAAATTCAAAGCCAGAGTTGATTAATGCACTGCGGACTCTGTCTTTGGCTTCTCGCACAGAAGCTTCAGGTAATCCGACTAAATTGAAACAAGGCAAACCATTAGACAGGTGCACTTCAACAGTAATAAGGGGTGCGTCGATGCCTACGCTGGCTCTTGAATAAACCACAGCTAAAGACATAGCAACTCCATTTGCAAACAAGGTGAGCTTTAAGGCTAGCTAATCATTAAAAAATTGCGAGTTATTCATCTTTTACTGAATCATGGGGGTTAAAGACAGGAAGATGCCAGTGCCACTTCATTGCGCATAAACGACAGGTTAAGGTGATGCCGAAGCCTATTATCATGCAGCTTACTGTGCTCAAACCTAGTTTAAAGGCTAATATATAACTGACCCCGCCGATAATACAGGCGGTTGCATAAAGCTCACCCTTTAAAACCATTGGGATTTCTCGGCAAATTACGTCCCTGATTAACCCTCCAAATACAGCCGTCATCGTGCCTAATGCAATGGCTATAAGAGGAAATGCGCCGTAAGTCAGCGCCTTTTGTAAACCCATAACATTAAAAAAAGCTAAACCAAAGGCATCAGCAAAAAACAGGTAGCGCAGCGGAAAAGTATCTTTACTACGTAACCACATAATGGTGGAAAAGGCTGCGAGGATGATCACATAAAAGAAGCTTGGGTCTTGCACCCAAAAAACGGGTAAGTCTAAAATCATATCTCGTAAAGTACCACCACCAATGGCAGTAACAGAGGCGAGTACCACCACACCAAAACCATCCATATGTTTTTTATAAGCCATAAGCGTGCCTGCGATCGCAAACACAGCGACGCCTGCTAAATCTACCCAATGTAACCAAGTTTCCATATTCTGCCTAAAGTATAAGTTTGTTCATTCAAGAATGATAAAATTTATCTGGGTTGAGTATATCACCCTCTAAAAAGGCATATAGCAATGCTTGATCAAAAGTTCAGCTTCATGATATTTCTGTAATATGTAAGAATAAATAAGATTTGTGATGTGATGGCCTATTATTTTTTTCGCAATGCAGTGACAACATCCCTAGTTGAGAGGGTGTTGATTATTTTATTGTGGTAATAGTGTGGACAAAGGTCAATATTAAACCCCCTCGCACGAAAGTCTGAGGTTTTTTTGTAAATGGCATTTCCTTTAATAGATAAGTTAATCAGTGGCTAAGTCTTACAAACACGCAGTGAGAAAGTAGATGCGAGGAATAATCCATGGAAACGGGTATCTCTCGTTCGTAAAGTCTCATTTGCTCTTAAAGCTTATGCTTTGTTAGCCAACAAAGTTGATAAAAGTAAGGTGCATGATGCATCGAAATTGGAAAATTAAATGACACGTTCAGCTAATGAATATCTAAAAAGTATATTGTTATCGCCAGTTTATGACGTGGCGGTGAATTCTGACTTGCAAAAACTAGAGAAGCTTTCTGCTTCTTTAAGCAACGATATTTGGCTAAAGCGAGAAGATCAACAACCGGTTAAATCGTTCAAATTGCGTGGTGCTTATAACAAAATATGCCAGCTTTCTGATGAACAACTAGCTAAGGGGTTGGTCGCTTCTTCTGCGGGTAATCACGCTCAAGGCGTAGCTTATTGTGCTAAGAAAAAGGGCGTTAATGCAACTATTGTGATGCCTGCTACCGCACCAGATATCAAGGTTGAAGCTGTTCGCAATTTTGGTGGTGAGTGCGCGAATGTAGTACTGCATGGCACCAGCTTTGAACAAGCAAAGGAAGAAGCATTACGCCTGTCTAAAGAATACGGTTACACCATGGTTGCCCCTTTTGATGATGAAGACGTTATTGTTGGCCAAGGCACGATAGCTCGTGAATTACTCGAACAAAACCCGGATTTAGATACTTTGTTTATCGCTGTTGGTGGTGGTGGTTTGATCGCGGGCATTTCGGTATTCCTTAAACAGCTTAAACCCGAGTTAAAAATTATTGCGGTGGAGTCCGATGAGTCTGCTTGTTTGCAAGCGGCTATGTTAGCAGGTAAACCAGTGGCCCTTGATCATGTAGGCATTTTTGCTGATGGTGTTGCGGTTAAAATTATTGGTGAAGAGCCTTTTCGTTTATGCCAGAAATATGTAGATGAAGTGATAACAGTTAACACGGATGAAATCTGTGCTGCAATCAAAGACATATTCGATGATACACGGGTGATTGCCGAGCCGGCAGGTGCATTGTCTATAGCTGGCATCCGAAAATATCTTAGATCTAATCCTATGCAAGGTAAGAAGTTTGGTGGCATTTTATGTGGCGCTAATATTAACTTTCATACGTTGCGATATGTCTCTGAACGTTGCGAATTAGGTGAACAAAAAGAAGCCGTTATAGCTGTTAAAATCCCTGAGCGTAAAGGAGCATTTAGAGCGTTTTGTGAGCTTTTAGGCGGACGAGCGATTACCGAATTTAATTATCGATATTCCACTGACCGTGAAGCCCATATATTTGTTGGCATTAAGCTAAGAGAAGGCCGTCAAGAGCTAGCACAACTCACAGATTCGCTTAGCAGCAATGGGTATAAAAGTTTTGACTTATCCGAAAACGAAATGGCTAAATTACATGTGCGATATATGGTGGGTGGCAGGCCACCAAGCCTGCTCAATGAAAAATTATTTTCTTTTGAATTCCCAGAATATCCTGGGGCATTAATGACGTTTTTGGATACATTAGGTGAAAGATGGAATATTACGCTGTTCCATTATCGTAATCATGGAGCAGCTGAAGGTCTGGTGTTGGCAGGCTTTGATATTGAAGATGCTGACCGTGGCGAATTTGATAAACACCTGGCTAAGCTGGGATATATATATCAAGAACAGACCGAGAACCCAGCATATAAGTTCTTTTTGTCTGATTTGAATGGTGTATTTGAGGAATAGATGCTTGTTAAAAATGCAAAAAATAGTTGATGGTATTGCGGCTCAGATGGCCTCAAGGACTGAAAAAGGCGCTGTGGCTAGTTATATTCCTCAATTAGCATGTGTTAACCCAGATCAGTTTTCGATCAGTGTCGCTTTAGCTGACGGCTCAGTCTACAGTGCCGGCTGCTCACAAACCTTATTCTCAATACAGAGTATTTCAAAAGTTTTCACTTTGACTTTAGCGCTAGGCAAACTAGGTGAACGCGTTTGGAATAGAGTCGGGCGAGAACCTTCAGGGGACCCTTTTAACTCCATTGTTCAACTTGAACACGAGCAAGGAAAGCCCCGTAACCCTTTTGTTAACGCTGGTGCCATCGCGATAGCTGATGCCATTATTCAAGGTCATTTACCAAAAGAAGTATTAGCAGAAATCTTGCAGTTTATGCGGTTTTTAGCAAATGACGAAAGCATCGCCATAGACGAAAAAGTGGCTCGTTCAGAGGAGTTAACTGGCGAAAGAAATGCGTCGTTAGCGCATTTTATGGCATCATTTGGTCTTTTTCAAAACCCTGTGGATGCCGTTTTAGGTACTTATTTTCATCATTGTTCTATTGCAATGAATACTATACAGCTGGCAACTGCGGGGCTATTTTTAGCTAACAATGGTGTTAATCCCATTACAGGTTATCGGGTTGTATCATCAGACAGGGCAAAACGTATCAATTCTCTTATGTTGATGTGTGGACACTATGATGGCTCAGGAGAATTTGCATATCGTGTTGGTTTACCGGGTAAAAGTGGCGTAGGTGGCGGCATACTTGCGATTGCGCCTGGCAATGCATCTATCGCCGTATGGTCTCCAGGATTAGATACTATTGGTAATAGTAAACTTGGTACTGAGGCGCTAGAGTTGGTCACCGAAGAAACGGGTTGGTCAGTGTTCGGGCAATAATTTATATTTACGCCTCACAAAAGCATACAGAACTCACTTAAATCATGCACTTAAAAACACTAAGCATTTTAGCCAAGAAAATCATTTCAGCGTATTTTCAATGAAATTGCCTTGATTGATTAGTCACATTATGGACTCTTTACTTTGCATACACTTTTAGAATTAAAGGCTGGTTCTCTAGCTGGTATTTCCCAATTAACGCTGTCAGAAAATCTTAGCATATTCCCAACTGAAATTTTATCATTAGCCGAAACGCTAGAGATCTTAGATTTATCTAATAATCGTTTAAAAACAATACCTAATGAAATAAAGCTGCTTAAAAAGCTTAAAATTATTTTTGCCTCAAATAATGATTTTGAGACACTGCCTGCAAGTCTTGGGGAGTGTGAAAACCTTGAAATGGTCGGTTTTAAGTCAAATAAAATCAAATTTGTACCAGCTAAATCATTACCCGTAAAGCTGCGTTGGTTAATTTTAACAGATAACAATATATCGAGTCTGCCAGACACTTTAGGTGAACGACCAAGACTGCAAAAGTTAGCCTTAGCGGGTAATCAACTTACTCAGTTACCATCAAATCTAACTCAATTAACTAACCTTGAGTTAGTGCGTATTTCGGCGAATCAATTATCAGAGTGCCCTGACCAATTATTGACTTTACCTAAGCTTGCCTGGTTAGCATTTTCAGGAAATCCTTTTTCACGAACCAATATTGATATTCAATCAGTTCCTTTGGTGCCTTTTTCAAGTTTTACTTTGCAAGAAGTGCTGGGACAGGGGGCATCGGGTGTGATCTCAAAAGCAGTCTGGAACACACCAACTGATGATTTTCCTGAAGAAATTGCAGTCAAGGTGTTCAAAGGAGAGTTAACCAGCGACGGTTACCCAGGGGATGAATTACATGCATGTTTAAAAGTCGGCAGCCATACAAGTCTGGTTAAGTCTTTAGCTCAGGTAAATGAGACAGACTGTTTAGCTTTAGTGATGCAACTTATCCCTAAACACTACAGCAACCTTGGTTTACCACCAGATTTTGATACATGTACTCGCGATACTTTTGAGGTGGGTTTTTCACTATCGGTCCAACATGTCATTAAAATAGTGGAACAAATGCAGTCAGTTTTCTCCTATCTACATGAAAATCAGGTAAGCCATGGCGACTTGTATGCACACAACACCTTGCTTGACCAAGATGCGAATATCATCTTTGGTGATTTTGGTGCGGCGAGTATGTACCATATGTTAAATGAAAAACAGCAAGCGCAAGTTCAAAAAATTGAGCAACGTGCGCTGAATTATTTTATCGAAGACTTATTGAGTGTTTGCGCTGAACAAGACAAAAATAGCAGCGAGTACACTCATTTAATTGAGAGCATTACTGGATTAGTCTAAGTTCAAACTGAGATTTCTATAAACACAGGATAACCCAATATGATATCAGATTGGGTTATCAAAAAGCTAAACCTGTCAATATTCACTCATAATTAGCATCGGTTAATTATTTTTCAAGTTGCTGATATGATTAAACATAGTTCGCGTTAGCTGTATGATTTATATTTGTTGTAAACGCTGTGCAATCTCCGGGGCAATAAGGTTAATTACATCTGTTCTCAACGCTTCGCTTTGTTCTGAATGTCGAAGTTTTCCGTCGTCACCTGCTTCAATCAGTGCGTTTTCTTTTAATGCATTGATAAAGGTAGCTAAAACCTTTTTATCAAAAAATTCAGGCGAATTGATGCCATGTAATGCTGATAATCTTTCGGCAAACTGGGCACTTTTCCTTTCTAGTTCTGCGCGGCTTACTTGTTCTTGGCGTGACAATAATGTTAATACGACTGCGTAACGATGCAACGTTTCTTGAATACTACGATTAAGCAACCACGCTGAATAAAACGCCTTACTGTTAGCTGGTGGTGGTTGGATTTGAGTTTTATTTGTTTCAAATAAGCCCATTTCTAACATTTTGCTAAGTAGAGATTCAGTATATGCAGCCGCTTGCTCTTCATTCATATAAATGAATAACTCACGCTTTAATAAAGGGTAGAGCTTGGCAACCATAAGTAAAATTTGTTCTTTTGCTAACCCTTTGTGGGCAAAAACAATTGCGGCAATCAGACCAGGCAGGGCGAATAGATGCAAAATATTGTTACGATAATATGTGAGGGCAACTGCATTTTGATTTTTCAGAGAGATGATTTTTCCAAAACTGTCTTCAGAAACATGAAATTTATTGAGTTTAAGGGTACTTTCTAATAATTTTTCACCTGATATTTTTGGCAGTGTGGCAAGTTCGCTATAAGGGGCATCACGTAACAATTCTAAAAAGTGGTCAATGGCTTGTTCTAATTCAGATTGGGCCATTGCGTGCTTTTTCGCAGACAATAGACAAATAGCACAAATTGACATGCCACTCACTGCTGCTGTCTGGTTGATGCGGCTCATGACATCCGTAGCAAGTTCATTTACAACTGGCGTTAGCCATTTGGGTTTCTTGTCACCACTTTTTTCTTGCTCATCTCGCCAATTAGGTATCTGTTGGTCGAGATAATTAGTTAAATTAATGGGTTCTCCAAAATTGAGAAAGCCATAGCCGTAATTTTTGAGTTTTTTAATGGCGGAAAATATTTGGAAAAAAGATTCTTTTTTCTTACCGGTTCCGTTTAGTTCTTTAAGGTAACTAGACACTTCCATAACATGTTCATAGCCAATATAAACAGGCACTATACTCACAGGTCGGTTAATACCCTTGATAAGTGCATGTAAAGTCATAGCTAACATGCCTGTTTTAGGCGGTAATAGACGACCTGTTCTGCTGCGCCCTCCTTCAGGAAAATATTTTACTGAATAACCTTTGTTAAATAGCAGTTCTAAATATTCGCGAAACACGGCTGTGTAAAGTTTGTTACCAGCAAAACTTCGACGTAAATAAAATGCGCCCGCTTTACGCAATATTCCGCCAACTGGACGAAAGTTAAGATTAATCCCAGCAGCAATATGCGGTGTAACTAAACCTTCATGGTAAATAACATAGGTGAGTAATAAATAATCCATATGACTTCGATGACAGGGGACATAAATTATTTCGTGACCATTTTGTGCTAAAGCTCTGACTTTATCAGCATGCCTAACTTCAATACCGTTATAAATCTTGTTCCAAATCTTAGTTAATAATTTTTCTGCTAATCTGATCAGACCAGGTCTGTAGTCAGCCGCTATTTCATTTATGTATTTCTTAGCTTGTTGTTTGGCTTGTTGATGACTTAATTTTTTGCTGCGAGCTTCTTCAACAATGGCTTTACGTATAGATTTTGCGCCCAGAACACTGTTATGCAATTGATGCCGTTCAAGAATATTGGGGCCTGTTAACGTTTGATGACGGCGATAAAAGTGTGTGCCTGCTACACGAATAAGTTTATGAGCGATGTCTTCATCACTACCTTTTAGCTCCATCATTTTCCTAGAGGAGACTGCTTTGCTGTAACAAACAAAATTGTCTCTGCCCAAAAATAATACTATAAAAAATTTACGCAGCCAGCTGGGTGACATCTGATTAGCAATAACGTCTGACCAACCTGAGGTGTTTTTATTTGGTGCCCTTCCCCAGAGTATTGAAACTGGGACTATTTGAATATCCAGATCTGAATTTTCTCTGTGCATACTAAATAGCTTAGCCGCATCTTCTTGTATCGAAGTGCCTTTAATTTTGCGGTTCAACACTGAGCGAGGTTTTTGTAAAAACAAGCATGAAGAATAACTTTGTCCAGTGATATTCATGTCAAGAGTGGGTTTAGGTAGCCCTAGTGCCACCGCAGACATTTTTAATGCCAACTGGTCAGTGACTGAACGGGTACGTAACAGGTAAACAATGGGCCGATCTTTGTCTATGCCTAGTTCAGCCTCAAGGTCACTTGGAATACTGTTTACTTTTACCAGCCATTTCATCGGCACTGTCACCATTGCTAAAAGCAATTTATGCAGCCACAACATACTTTTATCTCTCAGATTTCAAAACGAGTGAAGGATACCACAGACATTCGCAGCAGTGACACTTTGATAATTGGCGATTAAATTTTGTATTAAATATGAAAACCGCGTAAAAATTTACGCTTAGATTTTGTGAAAAACAAATTTGAGATTTAAGTATAACTGTATATACTCAATCTAACTGTATAAAAAAACAGGCTGTTTATGCGTCCACTAACTGCACGACAAGAAGAAGTACTTCAACTGATCAAAAATACCATGTTGAATACTGGTATGCCGCCTACTCGCGCAGAAATTGCTCGAGAGTTAGGTTTTAAATCTGCTAATGCAGCAGAAGAACATTTGAAAGCGCTAGCACGAAAGGGGGTAATAGAAATATTACCCGGTACGTCTCGCGGCATTAAGTTAAATATACCACTAGAAGATCAGCTTGAAGATCTCGGTTTGCCTTTGATTGGTCGAGTTGCTGCTGGCGAACCTATTTTGGCACAAGAACATATTGAGGGTCATTATCGAGTGGATCCTAGTTTGTTTAAACCCAGTGCTGATTTTTTGCTTCGAGTAAACGGTATGAGCATGAAGGATATCGGTATTATGGATGGCGATTTGTTAGCTGTACATCGCACTACTGACGTCCACAATGGTCAGGTAGTCGTTGCTAGGGTGGACGACAATGTCACGGTGAAGCGACTTGAGAAAAAAGGAAGGCAAATTTTATTACATGCTGAGAATGAGGCGTTTTCTCCAATTAAAGTAGATTTGGCGACCCAGCCATTCAATATTGAAGGTATTGCAGTAGGTGTTATTCGAAACGCCGATTGGATCTAGTAAAAGTAAAGCGCATTACTTAATGAATGCGCTTTTTAAAATTTTTAACACATCTTGTTATTTCTATTCTCACTATTCCTTATTTTCCTTGTTTCTCCCTCTTTCTCCTTTTTTTATTCTTATTAACGATAATTTATGTCCATTAATAATTTTATGTTTAAAAATTAAGCACTTGACTGTAAGTTACACAAAAAAGCTAGACTAGTCGCTATTAAATGAGCGACCCTTAACATCCTAACAGCAAAAAATAACAATAATTTAACTAAACGTTAACTCTTATGACAGATGATACTGTCTTTGGAATTACGTTTCAGTGAATAATAAAAAGTACGATACACGTATATGAGGTGCTATGTGAAGAAAATTTTGTTCAAGGCTGGAACCATGCTTACTGCATTGATGACAGCGCCGGTATTTGCAGATACGAAAGATAAAATTGAGCAATACCAGCTAAACATGACTAAGGGCGTGACAGACATCAGTGCTGATGTTTACGACATGCACATGTTGATGTTTGTTATATGTGTAGTGATAGGTGCTGGTGTTTTCATAGCCATGTTTATCTCTATGTATTTTCATAGGAAATCTCGTGGTGCTAAACCTGCCAATTTCCATGAAAATGTAAAAGTTGAAATCGCTTGGACAGTGATCCCATTTATTATTTTGATCGCCATGGCTGTTCCAGCTATGAATCTGCTGATTGATATGGAAGATGCTAGTGAGCCTGATGTAACTGTATTAGTGACTGGTTCGCAGTGGAAGTGGCATTACAAATATATGGATAACGACGTCGAATATTATTCGAAATTGGCCACTCAAGCAGATCAAATTTCTGGCAAACTTGACAAAGGTGTTAACTACTTACTTGAAGTTGATCGCCCTCTTGTCGTGCCAACAGGTCAAAAAGTACGTTTTTTAATTACCTCTGATGATGTAATCCACTCTTGGTGGGTACCTGCATTTGCCATTAAGCAAGATGCTAATCCAGGTTTTATAAATGATGCTTGGGCGATAGCAAATGAACCCGGTGTGTATCGTGGCCAATGTGCTGAGCTTTGTGGTAAATCACACGGTTTTATGCCTATTGTAGTCGTTGCCAAAGAGCCAGCTGATTATGATTTATGGGTGTCTGAGCAAGAAGCTATACAGCAAGAAGCAAAAGAAAAAGAACAAAGATTATTATCCATGAACATGACTATGGATGAGTCCATGTCTATGGGTGAAAAAGTTTACAACGCTAACTGCGCAGCTTGCCATATGCCAAATGGTGAAGGTTTGCCCGGTGTTTTCCCTGCATTAAAAGGCAGTCAAATCGCGGTTGCAGATGAGCCTAAACACATCGATATACTAATAAACGGTGTTGCAGGCAGTGCTATGCAATCCTATGCGAAACAATTAACTATGTCTGAAATTGCTGCTGTAGTGACTTACGAGCGAAATGCTTGGGGTAACGATACTGGTGACTTAGTACAAGCGAAAGACATCAACACAGCAATGAACGGACAATAGGAGAAGGTGACCATGACAACAACAACTGATGACACTCAGCATGATTCACACGCAGATGACCACCATGAACATCATATTCCATATGGTATAAAACGTTGGTTATATACAACCAACCATAAAGATATCGGTACATTATATCTTTGGTTTGCCTTCATCATGTTTTTGACTGGTGGCGCAATGGCGATGGTAATACGTGCTGAATTATTTCAACCCGGATTACAAATAGTAGAGCCTCATTTCTTCAATCAAATGACCACAGTGCATGGCCTCATCATGGTATTTGGTGCAGTTATGCCGGCCTTTACAGGTTTAGCTAACTGGCTAATACCTATGATGATAGGTGCGCCAGATATGGCTTTACCTAGGATGAATAACTGGAGCTTCTGGATATTACCATTTGCTTTCTTAATCCTTTTATCTTCTTTGTTTTTAGAAGGTGGTGGTCCTGCCTTTGGGTGGACTTTTTACGCTCCTTTATCTACCACTTACAGTGCAGATAGTACGGCATTGTTTGTTTTTGCTGTTCATATAATGGGTGCTTCATCCATCATGGGTGCAATAAACGTTGTAGTGACTATCTTTAATATGCGTGCTCCAGGTATGACTTGGATGAAAATGCCGCTGTTTGTCTGGACATGGTTAATTACAGCATTTTTGCTGATTGCTGTTATGCCTGTCTTAGCAGGTGCAGTGACGATGGTATTGACTGACAAGTTTTTTGGAACTAGTTTCTTTGATGCCGCAGGTGGTGGTGATCCCGTTATGTTCCAACATATTTTTTGGTTCTTTGGACATCCTGAGGTATATATTATGATACTTCCCGCTTTTGGTATCATTTCACAAATCATCCCTACTTTTGCCCGTAAACAATTATTTGGTTATGCATCAATGGTTTACGCTACAGCATCTATCGCATTATTGTCTTTTATTGTATGGGCGCATCACATGTTCACAACGGGCATGCCGGTTGCAGCAGAGCTGTTCTTTATGTTCGCAACCATGCTGATATCTGTACCCACCGGAGTCAAAATTTTCAATTGGGTAGCAACTATGTGGCGTGGTTCGATGACTTTTGAAGTGCCAATGTTGTTTGCACTGGCCTTTATTGTGTTGTTCACTATAGGTGGATTGTCGGGACTGATGCTAGCGATTACGCCAGTTGATTTCCAATATCATGACACTTACTTTGTAGTGGCGCATTTCCATTATGTATTAGTTACAGGTGCGGTCTTCTCGATTATGGCCGCGGTATATTATTGGTTACCAAAGTGGACCGGGAAAATGTTTCATATTGGTTTAGCTAAATGGCATTTTTGGTGTTCATTGGTATCAGTAAACGTGTTGTTCTTTCCTATGCATTTTGTGGGATTAGCCGGGATGCCTCGTCGTATTCCAGACTATGCCTTACAATTTGCGGACATTAACAAATGGATCAGTATTGGTGGTTTTGCATTTGGTTTATCTCAACTTATATTCCTAGTGTTACTGATCAAAGCGTGTAAGAAACAAGGTGAGCCAGTGTCAAATCAGGTTTGGGAAGGAGCTGAAGGTTTAGAATGGGAAATTCCTTCTCCAGCACCGTATCACAGTTTTGAAACGCCCCCTTTTGTGAAATAACTTAGCAGGAATTGACCCTTATGAGCGCACAACACGATCAAGCAAAAAATAATAAATTGGTGCTGAAATTAGCTGCAGTAGTTATTGGCATGTTTGGGTTTGGTTTTGCGCTTGTACCTCTTTATGACGTACTTTGTGATGCCTTGGGTATAAATGGCAAACCATCGGATACAGCCGCTGTTTACGAAGCAGTCGAAATTGATGAGAGTCGTTTAATAACAGTGGATTTTATCACGCGAATAAATAGCGGTATGCCATGGGAATTTAGGTCTGAAACCAGACAGGTAAAAGTCCACCCAGGGCAACTTAATCAAGTCAATTTTTATGTGAAAAATCCTGCCAAGACTGCAATCGTGGGTCAAGCTGTGCCATCGATATCTCCTGGCCCAGCGGCGTTATATATGAATAAAACTGAATGTTTTTGTTTTGAACAACAGACATTACAAGCAGGGGAGGAATTGTTGATGCCTATGCAATTTTATGTCGACCCTCAACTCCCTGAAGATATAACTTATTTTACTTTGCAATATACTCTTTATAACGTCACCGCTTCAGCAGATGTTGTGGCAATGAATTGAGGGTAAAGGAGAACAAAATGTCAGAAAAAGAATACGAAAAGTACTACGTCCCCGCAGAAAGCCCATGGCCCTTTATGGGAGCTGTAGCTTTATTCTTGATGGCTGTAGGGGCTGGCAATTTTGTGATTGAAAGCACCCGAGACAAAGAAGGCTATGGCGCTTACATTTTAGGTTTAGGCTTTATAGTGTTAATTGTGATGCTGTTTGGCTGGTTTAGAAATCAAATACATGAGTCTATGAGTGGTTTATATAGTGCTCAGTTAGGACGCTCTTATCGCCAAGGTATGGCATGGTTCATTTTTTCTGAAGTCATGTTTTTTGGTGCATTTTTTGGTGCATTATTTTATGCCCGATTCATTTCGGTACCTTGGTTAGGTGGTGCGTCAAATAATGATATGACAGGCGAAGTATTATGGCCTGCTTTTGAAGCTATCTGGCCTTTAGTTGTCACCCCAGGTGGCACCACCACAGAAGCGATGCCTTGGACTGGTCTGCCATTGATCAATACCTTCATATTGCTAACCTCATCTGTGACTTGTCATTATGCTCACGTTGCACTCGAACAAAACAACCGTGGTAAACTTAAGTTAATGTTAGGACTAACCGTATTGCTAGGCGCTGTTTTTATGGTGATGCAGGTTGAAGAATACATTCATGCCTATACAGAAATGAATTTGACATTACAGTCCGGTATTTATGGTAATACTTTCTTTTTATTGACTGGATTTCATGGATTCCATGTTTCGCTAGGTGCAATAATTCTGTTTATTATGTTGCTCAGAATTATGAAAGGTCATTTTACACCTGATAACCATTTTGCTTTTATGGCTGCTAGTTGGTATTGGCATTTTGTTGATGTTGTCTGGGTAATATTATTTGCAGTTGTTTATATCTTTTAGCATCGGCAATGTTGAGTTTAAAGAGCCTCTGGATTGCAGCGGCTCTTCACCTAGCTAATTTGGTGTCGCATTTGGCGTGATGAGCCCAGTTGCTACAGCGAGCAATATAAGGCCAACAATAATTACTGACGTTAACACCCTTCTACCAATAAATTTGCTCATAGGGGGGCTGTTTGGGTCGTCTTTGAGCATAATCATCATGGCTTTAAATAAATTGAACACCATAAATAATAATAACCCGCCAACAAGTATTTTGATTAACATCTATTTACTCCTAAAGATATCTTGAGTTGTTATGTGGACTTTTTTATCACGTTTACCCTTTATAGCTACCTTAGTAACTTTTGTGTGTGTTGTCATTATGTTTGCTTTAGGTAATTGGCAATTGCAAAGAGCCGAACAAAAATCAGCACGCCTATTAGCTGTTGAACAAGCGGCTCAAACAGCACAAGTCGATCTGCAACAAGTGATACGCAGTGACATAGATAATATGCTGGATATGCCTGTAAATTTTGAAGGCTCAGTAGATGCAGAGCACTTTTTCTTACTAGATAATAAAATTCATAAAGGACGCGTGGGTTATCAAGTATTAGCGCCCATGCAAACAGATTCAGGGACGGTGATGACTAACTTTGGTTGGGTAGCAGGCACCGGTAGCCGTGATATTTTGCCAAGTATGAAGATTGATACTGAAAAAGCGCGTTATGCAGGGATCATATCCTTACCGCTAGACAATATCATGGTAAAAGAAACTGCGGTGATCGATGGTAAGTGGCCAAAGGTTTTACAGCAGACGGATCTTAACGTTATTCAACAACACTATAAAAAACAAGTGTTGCCTTTCGTGGTGTTATTAACTGCTGAAGAAAATTCTCGTTTCGTAAGAGATTGGCAACCTGTAGTGATGGCTCCAGAAAAACACATAGCTTATGCTGCACAATGGTTCTTGCTCGCATTTGCTGGCTTAGTAGTATTTATTATCGCCCAAAGAAACAAGTTAAAAA
>CAZMDX010000049.1:0-6588 GCA_964564805.1 uncultured Pseudoalteromonas sp.
GCAACAAGGGGCCTTAGATGTATACACCAATGCCTACGGTGAACTCATTTCAGCTAAAGAACGTTTATTAACCGCACCAGCATTAGGTAAGGTTTCAGAAATATTGGTGCGTCCTGGTACAAAAGTGACACCAGAGACAATTATATTGCACTTATTTAACCCAAAGCTTGAGCAAGAAGTGAGCGAGGCTCGTGGTGAATTAGCCCAACAACAAGCCCAGCGTGAAGCATTTAAGTATGAACAACAAAGCGAACGATTAACTTATCAAGGCCGTATTGCTGATAGACAAGCTGAAATTGAAAAAGCGCAACTTGAACTGTCCGTATATGAAGAGCTAAAGAGCTTAGGTGTCGCATCAAAAATAGAATTACAACGAGCAAAATTGGCGGTAAAGCAAGAGTCTAACCGTTTAGTCTTTGAAAAAGAAACGTATAAACAGTTCATTAAAATGCAGAGTTACCAGTCAACACAACGCGATATCACTATTACTCAACAAGAGTCACAAGTTGTTTTGTTAAAAAAACAATTGGACAACATGCATGTGAGAGCAGGCATTACAGGTTCATTGCAAACCTTAGAGGTTGAGTTGGGACAAAGTGTGCAATTGGGAGAGTCGCTTGCAAAAGTAGGTAGCGATAATGAATTGATCGCCCGAATTCGTTTACCGTCACAACAAGCGGATCAAATTGACATCAATGCCAAGGTTAATATAGATACACAAAAAGGCATGATCAGTGCACATATTTCTCGCATTGAAAGTGTCGTCACAAATGGTACTGTGCTGGCCGAAGCGGTACTTGACGGAAAATTAACCTCAAACGCCCGACCTTCTTTAACCATTTCAGCCCAGGTTTTTGTTAAACATCAAATCAACGCAGTATATGTTCCTCAGGTTGCGGGTTTACGTCCGCGCAGCAAAAAATCGATATTCGTGCGCACAAATGCCAACACCTTAGAGCAAAGAGACATTACGTTTGGTGAGTTATCGCAAGGTAATGTCATCATTCAGCAAGGCTTAATACTGGGTGAAGAAATTGTTAGCTCCGACACCAGCCAATACAACAAATTCAAACAATTATCACTTACTGAATAAAACAAAAAAAGGACATTATTATGAACAAAACCGTTGAGTTGAATAAAGTAGTAGAGATGAACAACATTCATAAACGTTATGCTGGCCAACAAATAGAAACTCATGCCCTGCAAGGTATATCGTTAGAAATCAACAAGGGTGAATTTGTAGCTATCACCGGCCCCTCAGGTTGCGGCAAATCTACCCTACTTTCCATTATGGGCCTAATGGACTCCGCCAGTGAAGGGGATTATCAACTAGCCAACATTAATACGTCAGGACTAAAAATTGACCAACGCACTCAAATTCGCAACGAACATATTGGTTATGTTTTCCAGTCATTTAACCTGATTGATAACCTTAGCGTATTTGAAAACGTTGCTTTACCCCTTGAACATCGAGGCACCCATAAAAGTGAAATAAAAGATCGTGTTGAAGAAGTGTTAACACAAGTCACTATGTTGCATCGTCAACACTATCGACCCAATCAACTGTCCGGTGGACAACAGCAACGTATTGCCATTGCACGTGCTTTAGTGGGTAGGCCTGATCTGATTCTGGTAGATGAACCAACCGGTAACTTGGACAGTAAAAATGGTGATCAGGTCATGACATTACTTACACAACTCAACATGGCAGGTTCAACCATAGTGATGGTAACGCATGATAGCCGTTATTCACGTTGCGCTAATCGCGAAATTCAATTATTGGATGGCCAAATTGTTATTGAACAACAATTAAAGGTGGTTGCATGAGTTTAATGAAAAAAGCTTTATTTAGTGGGGTGGCAAGAGTCTTTTCGCTGCCCAGATTAAGTATTCCGTTGATCTTAACTCTAGGGTTAACCCTAGGGGCCGTTTTAAGCGTAATTGCCATTTCATCCACCCTTTTATATCAGCCATTACAAGGGATAAAAAACGAAAACTCATTACAAACGTTTGAGTACAGGATCAAAATGTCAGAAACATTAAGTGTTTCATATTGGAACATGAACCGTTTGGCTGACTTTAGTGAAAGTTTTGCAGATATGGGTGAATGGGCAGGTATTACGCCAGCCGAACGAGATATTATTATTGATGACACTATTTATCCGACAACAAGTTATAGCGCTTCACATAATATTTTAGACATTCTGGGCGCAAGACTGTTGTTAGGCGACGACGTAACTATGGCCTCGCCAGCTAAATATGTGTGGATTTCAGGAACATTATGGCAAGCAGCCTACGGTGGCGAAAAATCAGTACTTGGTAAACAATTAAACGCCAACAACCAAAATTACATCATTGCAGGTGTTATTGAAGATGTGATGGCGATTAACAGTAATGAGGAAATTTTACATCAGCAAGTTTGGTTTATTAGCAACTTAAACGAAGTAAAAACCCAAGCGGATAATGTCGGAAATATCAGTAACGAGATTGACTACTTAATTGTTAAAAGTCCTAATGGCCAAGCAACGTTGCCCACACTGGCACAAACCGATAAATGGCTAGTTGATTATATTACGCAAAATGTAGAAGCGGATAATCTTCAGATGTTTTTAGATTTTCTGTCCAATACTGAAAAAGAAGTGATCGTAGAAAACTATCGCAGCAATATGTTAGGCGATACAGAAGGTTTGATCATTGCCTTATTTGCCGCTGTTATTGGCCTACTATTAATGGCAACGTTAAATTTACTGAATTTGTTTATTGCCCACTATCAAGGTCGCACTAAAGAATTTGCGATTCAAATAAGTTTGGGTGCCAGTTTATTAAAAATAAAAACCTTAGTGTTATTGGAAAACTTACCCAGCTTTTTGTTAGCCGCTATCACAGGTTTGTTAGTGACGGGTTGGGCCTTAAAAAGCCTACCGTTAATTGCTGGCGACAGCATGCCAATGATTGATGCCATTGGCATTAATATCACCACCATGCTTGCTTCTGTTGTGATCATATTGATATTCAGTGTGTTATTCAGTGCCTTAGCATTAGTTGATATAGATAAAAAAGCCTTAGCCAACAACCTAAACAGCAGCGGAAAAGGGTTACAAGCTCAAAGCAACCAGTGGTTAAGCCGTGTACTCATGGTGGTGCAATTATCTATAGCATCGGTGTTACTCACCGCATCGGTGATGATAACGATGCAAAGCTACCAAGCAGTGTACCAAGACTTAGGTTACGAGCTTGGCAATGGCTATAGTGTTTCAATCAACATTGCTGATGATGAATACCTGACACAACTAAGAGATTGGGATGAGTATCAAGGCAGTGAAATAAAAACATTATTAACCGACATTAGTGCGTTTATAGAAAGCAAAGTGGCTGATAGTCATGTGGTCATCCCTGATTTCGCACCACTTTCAGGCGGACTACAAGTCAATGCTTTTCAAGATCAAGAGAATGATGGTCAGCGGGTTATTTATCAGGCAAGAGGGTTAAGTAGCGACTTTTTTAGCACCTTTAACATACAAATGTTAGCCGGTGCTAATTTGACACAAGCACAAATAGATAACGACGAAGAGCGCATTATTATTGACGAAAACATGGCAAAAACGATGTTCCCCAACGTAGCATATGATGAAATTATCGACAAAACCATACAATTAAATAACAGTGAAACAAATCCGCCAAACATCGTTACAGGCATCGTTGCCAATACCATTAGCCAAACAGGTGTAGCCGAACCTTTAGGCTTACCTGCGGTATATTCACACCGTATTGATGCCGCTAGTAATTTACAGTTTACGGTGATGCTGCCTGAAGGAAAAACCATGTCAGCAGGCATGATTGATGCTGAGCTTAAACGACAATTTCCGCGTTTAGCTAACGTCCAAGTTAGATCATTAATAGAGATTTGGCAGCAACAAACCTTGGAACAACGGGTAAGTTTATGGATAGTCATTGCTATGACAGGTTTAACCTTATTTTTAGCCGCTATCGGTGTTGCGGGTTTAACACAAATGACCACTAATCACCGTAAATATGAATTAGCGGTGCGTATGGCAACAGGTGCCAAACAAATGAAGCTGGTGAGGTTTGTATTAAAAGACGCGCTTTGGATGTTAGTCGTAGGTTTGGGGATAGGATTTATTGCTTCAGTATTGAGTTATCAATATTTGGAGCAACAGCTGGACATGTTACCCAACTTTAATTGGTTGGCCATGTCACTGCTTGATTTTTGTTTAGTCGCGATAGTCATGTTTTCCGTCATTATGCCTGCATGGCGTGTTATTAGCTCTGACCCAATGCAAGCATTACGTGAAGAATAGGCACTGAACACTTCTTTATAACCTAGATTTAATCTAATATATTGAAATACAAGGCGATCTGTTGATCGCCTTTTTTATATCAATAACATGGAGTTTTCTTGAACCCACATACAGCCAGCATATTAGTCGCCGATGATGATGATGATATTCGCTTAGCCCTCGAGTTATTATTGATGGCTGAGGGTTATCAAGTTATCGAGGCGGGCAATGCCAAAGATGTGATGCTCAAAGCTAGTCGTCAGCAACCCGATTTAATTCTGTTGGATATGAATTTCAGCCGGGATACCACCAGTGGTCAAGAAGGTCTTGATATACTTTCGCAGCTAAAACCATATAATATTCCCGTTATTTTAATGACGGCTTGGGGCTCAATTGAACTTGCAGTAAAGGGTTTAAAGCAAGGTGCCAGTGATTTTATTGAAAAACCTTGGAATAAGTTAAAACTACTCAACAGTATTAAACAACAGCTTAGTTTTTCCCGAATCAAGGATGAACACCAAGGCTATCGACAACTGCTGGCCCAAGAAGACAAGCAACCTTGGATTTGTCAGTCTAAAAACATGCTGAACATCGAACAATTAATTAAACAAATAGCTCCCACTGACGCCAATGTGCTTATTTTAGGAGAAAATGGTACAGGTAAGTCACTTTTAGCCTCACGTATTCACCAGTTATCAAACCGCAAATCATCGCCTTTTATTTCAGTCAACATGGCAGCTATTCCAGAAAGTTTATTTGAGAGTGAGTTATTTGGCCATCAAAAAGGGGCTTTTACTGATGCGAAACAAAATCGTATGGGCCGATTCCAATTAGCCCATCAAGGTAGCTTGTTTTTTGATGAAATTGGTTCTTTGCCCTTAGCCTTGCAACCCAAACTTTTACGGGTTTTAGAAGCGGGACAATATGAAGTACTCGGATCGAGCCAAACGCAAACTACTAACGTTAGACTTATTAGCGCGACCAATGCCGATTTAAACCTGCTAGTGGCAGAAAAAGAGTTCCGACAAGACTTGCTTTATCGTTTAAACACTCTGGTGATCACAATACCGCCACTACGTGAACGCTTAGAAGATATTCAACCTTTAGCCGAAAGTTTTATCGCCCAATTTTGTGCTAAATATCACAAACCTAAGTTAACCCTTTGTCAGGATTCCATTGATAAACTTAAGCGCCATAGTTGGCCAGGGAACATTCGAGAATTAAGTCATACCATAGAGCGTGCAGTGCTGCTGGCAGTGAGCAATAAAATATCCGCACAACAATTACTGTTGGATATAGCAGATACAGGCTCAAATATTATTGAATTACAGCCACTTGAACAAGCGGAACGGCAGCTAATCGAAAAAGCGATGGCGGCTTCCTCTGGCCAAGTGATTGAAGCGGCAAATATATTAGAAATCTCCCGTAATGCACTTTACCGAAGATTAGAGAAGTTTGGCATTAAATATGAGTCATGAAAAATGGCTAGTAACTGGTTTGTCAATTACCCTAATGATTATTTTATCATTAACTACGGCACTCACTTGGATCTCAGGTTGGAGTCACTTAGCCATAGCTACGTTGTTATTTTTTATGTTCTATCCTCTGGCTTGGTTAGCATACAAAGGTTATCAGTTTTGGTGTGTTTCCATTATGCAGCTGACTACCTTTACCCAAATATTAAGAGAAGGTGAAAAAAATCTACGATTTAAAAAACAGCATAAACATAATTTACTGCTAGAACTGCAGAAAGAAATTAGCTTACTCGCCCATAAAAATTTGGACAGCAACAAGCAAAATATAACAGTACAAAAATTACTCATTGATATTTTAGATGTATGGTCTGTGCCGGTTTGCTTATTTGACCATCAGCTTCAATTAATCTATCGCAATAATGCTATGAACGAATTACTGCAGCAACCTATGCTTATAGGCACCGATGCAAAAGATTTAGGCTTTCATTTAGACAACAATAATCTCTCACATCCCTTTTATGATGATAAGTGGCAGTGCCAAAACATTCGATATGTACAACAAGGTAAAGACAACTGGTTATTTGCTGCCATCGATATTTCACAACTATTAAATAAAAATCAGAGCACTACACAAAACAATTTAATTAGAGTATTAGGCCACGAATTACGCAACTCACTGACCCCAATGAGTTCAATGGCAGATACCTTATTATGTAGTGAGGTGTTAAATGAAGCACAAACAAGAAAAGTATTGAGCCGTATTCAACAGCGTAGCGACCGTTTAATGACCTTTATTGATCAATACAGTCAATTAT
>CAZMDX010000050.1:0-3849 GCA_964564805.1 uncultured Pseudoalteromonas sp.
GTGAGAGAAAACTAGAAGATGACTGGCGGGATCACAATAACCAAGCCTTTGCAGTGGAGCTTTGTGGACCGCACAGCGATGCAACTGCACAACATGAACATTGGCTGCTGGTATTCAATGCTAGCGATCACGACGTACGTTTTCATTTACCGGATCTAGGTACTGATACGGCCTGGCAAATCATGTTAGATACCCGGTATGCCAGATGGTCTGAGCAACCTAATATACTTATCAGACAAGTGCATATGCAAGCTTACAGAAGTATCTGTGTATTTAAATGCAGTGTTGATGATTGATTTTCTTTGTGTTGTGTACTTTTCTAATTAATCTGCGTATGTAACCTCGTAAGGAAAAGTCACAGTTAAAAATTTCAGCCAAAATTTTGGCTGAAACGTTGGTATAAGTCTATTGAGTGCTCAAATCAGGGGCACTAACTTTCTTTAACCAAAAATGTCTAGTATTGAATGTCATGATCCTATGCCTGTATCTCTGGTGAAAATCGCCTTTTACTTTATTTGAAAAATTGATTTATAGCTGGGAATGGCAACTTTCTTTGTTTTATTGATGTGGCTCAAAATAAGTCAAGAGTTGACACAATATAGCGCAATTCATGCAGTTAAAGACACAATCACCCTTACCCTTAAAACATAGACCAGTACTATCAAATATCACTTTTCTATAATTAAAATTAATACCTTTGACATTGCTTGAATAGGAATCTACAAAAATGAGACACACATTGAAAAATACACTCCCATTTAGAATATTGAAAATTGCTTCTGTTTTGAGTGCGTCTTATCTAACTATTAACAGCCAGACTGTTTTTGCACAAGATACTACAGCTCAACCGACTCTTGCACCGAATACATCGATAGAAAAAATTAGTATTTTGGGTTCAAGACGCTTAGGCCGCTCTATTGAAGATAGCCCTGTTCCGATAGACATTATTGACACAGATACATTAAGTCGTTCTGGTTTAACAGAAACTAATATGCTTTTGGGAGCCCTGTTACCCAGTTTTAATTTTCCTCAACCTTCCATCACAGATGGAACAGATCATGTAAGGCCTGCTCAATTACGAGGATTAGCACCTGACCATACACTTGTCCTCGTAAATGGAAAACGCAGACATAGTAGTGCCTTACTCAATCTAAATGGTTCATCTGGACGTGGTTCTTCCGCTGTTGATTTAAATGCGATCCCAGCAAATGCTATTGAACGTATCGAGGTGTTACGTGATGGTGCTGCTGCACAATATGGTTCTGATGCTATCGCTGGCGTCATCAATATTGTTTTAAAAAATGCTGACTCCGGTGGCACCGCATCTATTACTTATGGTGCCAATGTAACAAGTATGGATGGTGTAGCTCAATTAGAAAATGTATCAGTAGGAGCCGATGATAATCTAGCTTTTACTCGCGGCAGTGACAGAAAGGTTACCGATGGACAAACATTAACATTAAGACTTAATAAAGGTTTTGCATTAGGTGATGCTGGATTCGTTAATGTTTCTGCCGAGTACCGTGGAAGAGGTGCGGCAAATCGTGCTGATTATGATGAGCGTGAAAACTATGCGCGGTTAGATGATGGGACCCTCGACCCCCAGGAACTGACGGTTAATCGATACAATCATAATTTTGGAAACGGTGAAGTTGACGATCTTGCGTTGTTCATCAATACAGGATATTACCTGACAGACGATGCTGAGTTATATGCTTTTGGCTCATACAGCGCCAGAGAAGGTGAAGGAGGTGGTTTTTATCGTAGAGCTAAAGATAGTCGGAATGTATTAGCTATTTATCCAGACGGATTTTTACCCGTTATTACTTCGGATATTAATGATTTCTCTGTAGCTGTCGGTGTGCGCGGATATGTGGGTGGTTGGAACTACGATACATCAGCTGTTTACGGAAATGATGACTTTAATTTTGGGGTTACCAATAGCTTAAATACTTCGTATGGACCGTCTAGCCAAACTGAATTTGATGCAGGAAGTTTGATTTATGATCAACTTACTTTAAACGCAGATTTAAGTCGTGAAATCGATGTCGACTTTTTTCCTAACGGTCTAAACGTCGCATTTGGTGCAGAATATAGACGTGAAGGATACGAGATTAAAGCGGGTGATACTGCCTCATATCAAAGAGGACCCTTTGGCCCAGCGGGTAATCTGACTGATCCTGTTAATGGACCTTTTGGTGCATCTGGCTCGCAGGTATTCCCAGGATTTTCACCAGCTTCTGCAAGTGATAATAGTCGCCACAATGTCAGTTTATATGTGGACTTAGAAGCGGATGTTACTGATATCTGGAATATTACAGTCGCGGGGCGATTCGAAGACTATTCAGATTTTGGTTCAACTTTTAATAGTAAATTTGCACATCGTCTTAGCGTAACCGATGAGTTTGCTATACGAGGTTCAGTCTCTACAGGATTTAGAGCCCCGTCTTTGCAGCAACAATTCTTTACTTCTATAGCCACTGTGTTTGTCGATGCTGTTCCAACACAAACGGGCACTTTTTCACCTAACAGTGACGTAGCTTTGGCTTTGGGCTCACCAGGATTGGATGCAGAAGACTCAGTAAGTTTCAGTAATGGCTTCACTTGGACGCCTGTATCTGAATTTAGTTTATCTGTAGATTATTATCAGATTAGATTGAAAGACCGGATCGTACTATCGAATAATCTATCTGGAGATGCAGTATCAGGGTTACTTGAAGGTACGGGCGCTAACCGCGGTAGATTCTTCTTAAATGCTATCGATAGTAAAACTAAAGGGATCGATATCATTGCTACCTATTCCTTAGACATACAGGATATGGGGAATGTTTTATTTAACGCGGGGTTGAATATTAACGATAACGAAGTGACAGACATCATTGCACCTCCAGCGGTGCTTCAGGCTGCAGGTTTTGATCAAGAAAATTTGTTTTCTGGTAATGAGTTGCGTCGCTTTGAGGTAGGCTCACCCGAAAGCAAGCTGAATCTAAGTGCAGCATGGTCATTGGAAAAATGGTACATAACCTTACGCACTACTCGTTATGGCGAAACCCAAGATCCCTCTAATAACCCAGCCAGAAATGAAGTGTTATCTGAAAAATGGGTGACTGATTTAGATATAAATTACACCATCACTGACAATGTTACTGCCAGTTTTGGTGCAAATAATTTACTTGATGTTTACCCTGATCCAACCCGAGAATTGGTTGATGACGTCACCACCTTCTCTCGTTTATTTTCTTACTCAGGTTTTTCCCCGTTTGGTTTTACGGGGCGTTATGTGTATGGAAAAGTCAGTGTAACTTTCTAAAGATAGGGTGGTGATCTAACGGCTTAATTTATTTTAAAATACAATGCTTAGGAAGTATTGATAGCGGTGTATGCAATGTTGCATATACCGCTTTATTTTTTTAAGTTAACACGACTATGACTCTATAATTTTCATATTCTGTTATGAATTGCATTTATTTTTGTTTATTTTTATGAAAGTTAATTTCATATTTTAACTAGGATCTACTTTTTTTATGTTTAGTTAGCTTAATACTTTTCAATTGCTTGCAATTATTACGGCTTATATTCGTTAGTTGCTTAAAACTGTTAATAAATTACGTACAAACACCGACTTTTTAGTGAATTTTTAAATAATCTGTAAATTTTCAACAATTTGGTTCTTTTTGTTTCCTTGATTAGAATGCCCGCAGATTTGGGACGACCCTTGGAATTGGACATTAATTTATGAATCAGCAGTTAGAACAAGCACTATTAGCAAGTTGGCAAGAAAGGCAAGAGTTCGCTGAGCAAATGCAACCTATTCTAGGTAAATTGTATCGAAATAGGGCCATTGAAATA
>CAZMDX010000051.1:0-1806 GCA_964564805.1 uncultured Pseudoalteromonas sp.
ATAATGGTATAGATCACGGTATTCTGAATTTAGACTCAAAGCTAAAGAATGATTTTTCAGGTTTTTCTGAATATCTGCGATTAAAGGAAGCACGACTAATAGAAGTTGGATCAGACGACAAAATTAGTATGAAATTTACTTTCTGCCCTAATACCGCACAAATAGATTTTGAAATCAAAGATTCAGGACAGGGTTTCGATATGAATAAATACAAAAATATTTCCTTAGATGGGCTATCAGGTCGCGGTTTAGATTTAGTAAAAAATCTATGTGAAACTGTTGATATTGTTGCACCCGGAAATAAAATCATAGTCAATTTGAAGAGCGACCGTTAATCAATTGACAAAATTGAGAATAGAAACTACAACTTTTCTTACCTGCGAAATAAATAAAGACATAAATAATATATGCCTATGATGAAAGTACCACCGCATAAAAATCGGCTACTCTATGGAAAATGTGTGGTTCATGTGCAGAAAAACGTTGCCTAAGCTTAAAGATTAAGCAGTAAAAAAACACGCTTGGCCATTAAACATATTATGTTTATGCTCTGTGTACTTTAAGTGCCTAAACTTGGGCCCCCCAATTTCGTATCTTCCCTGCCCCAAATGCCTTTATGAGGTGCTATAACTGATTAGCTCTAAACACTTTTGACACCAATACATTTTTAATAAATACGAGGCTTTTAACTCTCCAAATTAGCCAATATTTACTCTGATTTGCGTAAAATACAAACCGGTCTATCAACGGAAATTGCATCTTTTGTCCTGTTTCATAAAAGTAGCAATTTGTAGCTTTTTTTAACCAATCATTCTTAGATTTGTTTTTCACATGTAAAAAGCTATATGGATTATTAACTCGTATTTCATGGCGCATTTTTATTTGCTCAGGCGTTCTTTGTGCATAGTGTCGACAAATAGGCGATGGATGAAAAAGAGCATTACAAAATGGAGGCACTTTTCCACTAATATCCTCAGACCATTTTTGATTTGGCGAATTTCTAAAGAACCTCGGCTCCCGCCAATTAATTCGATAGTAACGACGACGTTGAGAGACCGGCAACGACTTATCTTCATTATCATAAACTGCTAAATCTTTATCTGTAAAGTAGAATTGAGCTTGCCAAACGCGCATTTGGTTTTTATTCCGCTGCATTGCTCTGATAAGCATGGGACGAGGGTCTTCAATTAGCATTTCATCTGCATCTAAGATGTACCACCAATCAGATGCCGAGAAGGTATGATTAAACATGTTGTAGACACGGTTTCTGAACTGGTTACGATATATTTCATTAGTATGTGCCGCAATAACAATGCGCGAGTCTAGGGCTACCTTTGCACAAATTACCTCCCAACTTCCGTCGGTTGAAGCATTGTCGAATACATAAATCATATCGCAAAATGCCAGCGCGTTGTCCAAAGTGTCGGCAATAATATCGACTTCATTTTTAATGATACAAATAGCATTAAGTTTCATTTTTGTTTTCTCTAACTCTGTGGAATTTATGTTAAAGAACGACGCATCCATTTGAATAATCCGTTAATTTGGGAATTGTAAATACAGAATTCTGTCCATAAATAAAACACTAATCTATGCTTTGGCTTCAGCTTACAAACATCCATTTTGAGTAAACGCTTTGCAACAATAAAATCACCCGCACGTATATTAAGTCTGGCTAAGTGACAAACGTGTGCGCCGCAGTAGCGCAATATATCTTGCTTTAGTTTGCTATCCATTGATTGCGTTAATGCTTTTCCAAGTAAGCGGGTAGCAAAAGGCAAAATGGTTTGCGGAATATGTCTATCA
>CAZMDX010000052.1:0-9959 GCA_964564805.1 uncultured Pseudoalteromonas sp.
CCGTGCTTTGATATCATCGGTGAAGTTTTCTAGGGGCAATTCTAAATATTTCAGCAACAAAACAGGATCAGAAAAGGACATCGCCAGTTCTTTTTGCCAGTTACTCTCCACAGTCATCAGTTTTTTAGGTATTATTTGTAACAATTACAGACTCAGCATAGTTATATTACGGGGACACATGGCAAATTTCAGCACAAATGAGTTTAAATCGGGCTTAAAGATAATGCTCGACGGCGAACCTTGCAACATTCTTGAAAATGAATTTGTTAAACCAGGTAAAGGCCAAGCCTTTAGCCGGGTTAAAATTCGCAAGCTTATTTCAGGAAAAGTCATAGAAAAGACCTTCAAATCAGGTGATTCGGTAGAGGGTGCAGATGTCATCGATACCGAACTTGCTTATCTGTATACGGATGGAGAGTTCTGGCATTTTATGAACAACGACACCTTTGAGCAAATTGCCGCGGATGAAAAAGCCGTAGGTGAAAACGTCAAGTGGTTGGTAGAAAACGATACTTGCACTATTACTCTTTGGAACGGTGCACCTATTGTAGTGCAACCAGCTAATTTTGTTGAACTAGAAATTACTGAAACTGATCCTGGTCTTAAAGGCGATACCGCAGGTACTGGTGGCAAACCAGCCACCTTATCTTCTGGTGCCGTTGTAAGAGTGCCTTTATTTGTGCAAACAGGTGAAGTAGTTAGAGTCGACACACGAAACGGCGAGTATGTGTCTAGAGCACAAAAATAGTTTGTCTATCAAAATTCAAAAGCCCACGTTAGTGGGCTTTTTTATTATTTAAAATAGGATAACAATGCGCATGGACAACTGGCGGCCTAGTGCTTCGATTGCAGTATTAAAACAACGTGCCTTAATCTTGCAAAAAATTAGATACTTTTTTGCAGAACATGAGGTACTTGAAGTAGACACCCCCGCACTGAGTCACGCGACTGTTACAGACGAACATTTACATTCTTTCTGTACTCAGTTTAATCATCCTTTTGCGGTGCAAACATCTACTTTATATTTACAAACCTCACCTGAATTTGCCATGAAAAGACTTTTGAGCGCTGGCAGTGGTCCCATTTATCAAATATGTAAGTCTTTTAGAAATGAAGAAGCTGGACGTTTTCATAATCCTGAATTTACTATGCTTGAATGGTATAGGCCAGGTTTTGATCACCTGCAGTTAATGACCGAAATTAATGAAATCATACAAATAGTTTTAGGTTGTGATAAAGCTGAACGTGTTACTTACCAAAATATATTTAAGCAACACCTGGGTTGCTGCCCATTAACCTCTACTCTGGCTGATATCAAAACCTTAGCTTGCCAATATGGATACAATGATCTGGCCGCCGCTGAAGACAGCAAAGACATATTACTCATGTTATTGTTTAGTCAACACGTAGAGCCCCAAATTGGGCAAGAACGCCCTTGTTTTGTAATAGAATTCCCAGCAAGCCAAGCTGCTTTAGCAAAAATAAACTCCATTAATCCATTAGTAGCCGATCGGTTTGAGTTGTATTTTAAAGGTATAGAGTTGGCCAATGGTTTTCATGAGTTGACCGATGGCCGAGAACAACTCAGACGCTTTGAACAAGATAATGTGAGACGACAAAATATGGGATTGGATATTATGCCCATAGATAAAAACTTTATAGCGGCGATAAACTTTGGTTTGCCACCTTGTGCAGGTGTGGCTATTGGAATCGATAGACTTTTAATGCTTGCATTAGGTTGCTCTGATATTGATCAAGTCATTGCTTTTGAAAATAGCCGAGCATAGATTGAACATTTTTGCTCAACACACTGTAATAGTTGTGATTGAAGTATCAAATCTGTCGATTATCAATAAAAGAGTTAATGAATAGCCTATGTCTGATAAACAACTTCACATACTACAAAGTGAGTGGGTCACGTTACAAAACCAATTCGACAGCTATGAGAAATGTTCTTTAGCTATAAAGCTTTTTAACATTTTAACCTGCTGTATTTTAGTTTTCGTATTTGATAAAAATTTATGGCCACTAGCAATTATTGCTATTTTATGGCTTCAAGATGGTATTTGGAAAACATTTCAACGTAGGATCGGGCAACGCTTAGAAGTCGTCGAACGAGCGATTCAAGACGACCCAAACCGCATTCCAGATAATGCACCATATATAGGTATGCAATTTAATCTTGTATGGAATCAATCTAGGCCTCATGCCATTGGATTGGTTCGCGAGTATATCAAACAAGCACTTAAACCTACTGTAGCTTACCCTCATGTGGTTTTAATGGCATTAGTAATTGGAGAGTTGTATGTCAATTAAACACAAACACTACCTTGTCGGCTATGGCAGTTTACTCAGCCATGATAGTCGCTCACGCCATTCAAATATTTTTTGCCCTAATATGCCAATTGTCGTAAATGGATGGCAACGAGAATGGCTAGCAAGAGGTATGGCACACTTACAGACTGCTTTAGGAGTATCCCAAGTTGACACAGCTAACTTGAACGCAGTGTTATTGCGCATAGAACAGATATCGCCTGAACTTCGCGATCGTGAACAAGACTATCAATTTGTTGAGGTCGACCCCAGCAAAATAGTGCCCGCCCAAGAATCTGAATTAGCGCAGACTGAACTTGCCAATATTCGAGCTAATCCAGACACCTGCAAAATATTTATATGTGCCAATATGAATAAATTACAAGCTAACAGCCAATATCCTATTTATCAAACGTATATAGATACATGTTTAGTGGGGTGTTTCGATATGGGTGTAGCCAATTTTGCCTCACAGTTTATCCAAAACACACACTTTTGGGAGCATGGTTGGATAAACGATCGCCATGACTGCCTTTATGCTAGACCTGCAACAGTTACGCAACAGCAACAAGAACAAATTGACCAACTATTAGAACAACATCAAGTCTTAGAATATCGCCAAGAAACAGGGCGTTGAACGTCATAATTTTGCTCAGATTAAGGTCACAAAATTAACAGTAAATGTGCAGCTCTCATTGCTAAACGGTTAAACGCCTAGATTGAACAAGAATAGTGTCTAGCAAGCAGTCAAAAACATACAAGACCTCGTTGCTTTATTCAACAAGGGCCATAAGTATGTATCACCAATAGGCATGGGTTTGTTGGTAGAAGTATCACAAACCCATCAGCAGCCAAAGGGTTGATACGGCTGGTTAAAACGTATCAGATAACCCCATTCAGATCTTACCTGATGTTCAAAATATTTTAAACTACTGAAAGAAATAGGTTTTAATTTTTAAATTCTAAAATTTTTACTAGAAAATAGTGCAGCCAAATTAAGATTGTTAAAGGGGGGAATCAAACCATGATAAAAACACCACCTATATTTAACAAATAAAAAAGCGACCATCAGGGCCGCTTCTATTAGGACTGAGCTCCACCCAGTTTATCTAAAATTGGGTGTTATATCTCACTCCAAATTCACTGGCATCATTGCTTAATACTTGCAATATATAGTCACCTGTATTTAAGCGTGCGTTATCGTAACGCTCGTCAAATATATTTTTTCCGTAAAAAGCGACTTTCCAGTTACCTTCGACAGGCGTGTAAGTCACATTAAAATTAACCAACTCACGGCTGTCAATTTCAGTTAATCTGCCGGGATCTGAGCTAGGCTCCCCATACATGTCACTACGAAATGAATAATCAATTCTAGTGTTAATGGTCGCGCCACCAGCCAACTCGAATTCGTATGAAGGGCTAATTGATGCAGTTAAATCCGGCGTTAATGGTGCAACAGGCTTAACCCCATCTTGTTCAGTTACGTCAACATCCATATAACCAAGGCTAGTATGCACTTTAAAGTTTTCACTAAAATAGAGTGTACTTTCCCACTCTATTCCCCGTGATGTTTGTTCAACTACCAGGTTACTAGTATTGAAACCGCCTTCAGAAGTAGTGCTAACTTGATATGGCAAGTCTTCATATTCGGTATTGAATATCGCAACGCTCATACTGAAGTCATCAGTGACTTGACCTTTAAGACCCAATTCATAGTTAACTGCAGTGATATTATCTGATGCAACAAAACATAAGGGGTCACCAAACAGACAAAATGGTCGAGCAGGAAATTGACCTGATTGATAACCACTTTGCACACTGCCGTAAAAATTAAGGCCATTCTCTAAAGTATAATTTGCCGATAGTTCAAAGCTAAGTTCGTTCCAATCATCTTGCGAGGTGAAAGGGCCAATTCCAACGTTTGCTGTGGCTATCTTTTCATCTTTGGTATACCGCACACCACCAGAAATACGCAGGTCATCTGTCACTCCATAACCTAGGTTAATAAACACTGCACGACTGGTCGTTTCTTGATCAAGCTCCAATAAGTTGCCTCCTCCATTAAAACTGGAGTCTGCCCCTTGACGATTACTGCCTTCTTCATTGAACCAATATATGCCAGAGACAAAATCAAATTCGTCGTAATAGCCATTTAACTGCAACTCGATTGAAGTCTGATCGGCATCCCCTTTTTCAGGATAATGGTCAAGAGCGAAAACGGTGCCGTCATCATCTAAGCCTGCTTTATATTCAGAAGTACGATGACTCACTATTGCTTTAGTTGATAAAGTATCTGAAAGACTCCAGTCTGCTGTTATTGACAGTCCTTGCGCTTCATTGGTCACTGTAGTGACTTCCTTAGTGCCTGTTGCGTTGTTGTAGGGGTCTGCTGATACGTCGGTATTACGCAGCGGTCCTACTGGAGTGGCTGAGCCAAAACGCATCCCTGTATAGTAAGCTCCTGTGGGAATTTCATCAATGAGTGTCGTATAAGGTCTGAGCCCTCCTTCACCGTCATTTGCATCAGCGGTCAACACCACACTAAAATCATCGTTGGGGGCATACTTCACTGATAAACGCCCATACAATTCTTTGGTCTCGCCTACATCATATTCCGCATCTGGAATGTTAATAAATTCGCCTAGACCATCGCGTGCATTATATCCGGCATTAAAATTAAACGACACAGAATCGCTGAGCGCTCTATTCACAAAAACATCAGCCTTAACGCGGCCACGAGTACCCGCTTGCACGCCTACTTTAGTTAGCGCCTCAGCATCAGGCTGTTTAGTAATGATATTGATGGCACCACCGATGGAGTTTCTGCCATAAAGTGTGCCTTGAGGCCCACGTAATACCTCGATACGTTCAATATTATTTAAATTCCAGTTCTGACCTACCTGACGTCCAAGATAAACTCCATCAACGTAAACGCTGACGCCAGGATCAGTGGTAATCAAATGATCTTGTAAACCAATACCACGAATAAAAGGGTTGGCCGAAGAGGTATGTCCGGCTGAAAAGCCTGTCACATTAAGGTTAGGGACAAATTTCCCTACATCCGTTAAATCACTAATGCCTTGTGCTGCAAGTGCTTCACCGCTAAAAGCACTGATAGAAAGAGGGACTTCATAAATCACTTGTGAGCGTTTCGTTGCAGTCACAGTGATAGATTCAATTCTATCACTGTTGTCTTTTTCAGTTGTTTTTTGTTGCGCATTCAACGACCCGCAAAAACTAATTGAAATGGCGCTGGCCAATAAAGCTAACCGGAAAGCCGGTCTGGAAGTTAGGATATTATGTGTACTATTCAATGTTATTCTCCAATATTATTATTTTAATGTCGCTTTACCGCTTATATGTGTTTTTTCTTGGTATTGTGTGAACAATTTATTTTTAGGACTTAGCTCAAATTGAACTAAAATCAGGCATTAGCGACTATTAAGTGATCGCGTATTCGAATGTTATTCTGCCACGGTATTAAACGCGAAAGACAAACACTAGTAGGGAAAACACTGCAAAAATTACAGATACAGAACACATAAATTATTATGTAGAACGTTTATTCCTGCATAATGTTAAAGCTCTTAGACAGGTGGTAAAACCATCACTTTTTCCAAAATGACTTGCTCTACCGGTACATCTGACCAGCCATATGTTGAGTCAAAATCTGTTTTTACATTGACCATTTTATCTAATACTTCGTAACCTTCGACAACCATACCAAATACGGTATATCCCCAATTTCTTCCGGGATCTAAGCTATCGTTATTATCCATATTAAAGAAGAATTGGCGAGTAGCAGAGTGAGGGTCCTTTTCTCTTGCCATGGTGATATTGTACATCTTATTCTTTAAGCCATTACCAGACTCATTAAATATTTTTCCAAATGATGGTTTTATTACAAAATTAGTATCGTAACCCCCACCTTGAACAACAAATTCAGGCACTATTCGATGGAAAATAGTGTCTTCGTAACTACGTTTGCTTACATAGCGCAAAAAATTATTAACAGTGATAGGCGCTCTAGAACGGTCTAATTCAACAATAATATCCCCCATGCTAGTGACCATTTTCACACGAGGGTAATAATTATTAGGCTGAATATGGGAACCATCATCTTTAGTTTTTGCGACAGCCAGATTTGGGACAGTGGCAAGTAAAGTGCCAAAAAACACCATAAAAAGAGGGACAAATAAAGCGGTAAAAAGTGTTTTTAACATTGTAATATTCCTAAGGCCTAACGTTTAGTAGCAGACAAAATACTAAATTTTTGATTAGTTGCAATCGTTGTTGCATTGCCAAACAATCTTTTTAGTTTATTTGGGTAGTCTAAATGGCGATTACCCACCACAAACAATTGTCCACCATTTTGAAGTAGCGACTTAGCATCTTTAAACATCTGCCACGCAATATGATCAGTAATGGCATTTTGTTGGTGAAAAGGTGGGTTACATAACACTGTGTCCACTTCAGAAAATTTGGATTGTTTAGTAAAGTCATCCAAACAGTTGTTCACTAAAAACTCTGACTGAGACTCTTTTTCAGCTAAGTTAACCAATACGTTTTTTTTGGCAGAGGCAACGGCCATATATGACTCATCAGTAAACACTACTTTGGCTTTTTTATTTTGATTTAAGATATGTAATCCTAGTACTCCGTTGCCACAACCTAGATCAATCACTGTTTTGTTGTCCATGTTAGTTAATTTGGACAAATTTTCAAGCATAAACCGTGCGCCAATATCTAGTTGCTGGCGGGCAAACACATTGGCCAGATTGCTGATTTCAAACCGGGGTTTATCTGTAAACCAAACAGTTGGGTAAGGGCTTAAATGGGATTTATTACAAGCAGGTTGGCAGAAAACCAAACGTGCTTTTTTCTTAGCTAATGATGTGGTGGTAATACCTAAATATTTTTCAAACAAGGCTAAGGTAGATTTTTGTATCAGTGCGGCTTTGCCTGCGGCGATGACTTTAGTCGATGGCGAAACCCTGGTTTGTAAATCAATTAATTGTTGTTCAAGTAACGCGGTCGTTTTGGGGATTTTCAACAAAACAAGTTCTACTGGTAAATCTACTGGGGTAACTGAATCATAAAATGTTACTGACTCAGTGGAGATGTTATTTTGCTGCAGATTAACTAAGCAGGATTGTTTAGCTACGAAAGAATCACTTACCCATGAAGGGTTTACGTCGGCAAACCAACAAGCTAAGGAGCCAAAATCATCGTTGTAAATACTCACAGTTTGGCTTTGTAAGCCTTGAACATTTTTTTCAACATATTCAATTAGGTATTCATCTGCAGCATCCCATGCTTGCCAACTTGGATGTTGCAATTCTTGTGGATACCTAACTAACTGCAAGTTTCTGTTTAAAAGCGTTAAACTGGTGTTCATTAATGTCCGAATTTGGTGGGTTATGCAACAGTCACTGTTTGAATCACAATATTGTAACACGCCAATACATTTGGATATGCCAGATGCAAATCTAAAGTACTATCCTAATTTTATTCCTCCATTAGAAGCAGCAAGTATCATGTGCTCACTTCAACAAGAGGTAGAGTGGTGTCAAGAGCAAATCACATTATACGGAAAAACCTTCAATGTACCTAGATTACAAGCTTGGTATGGCGATAAAAATGCAGACTATCAATATTCAAATTTGAGCATGCGCCCTCTACCATGGAACGCCACATTACTTGAACTTAAACAAAAATGTGAAAACACCAGCAACAGCCGTTTTAATTCAGTATTGGCAAATTTGTATCGCCATGGCCAAGATGGAATGGGACGCCATGCAGACAATGAACCTGAACTGGGCCAGCAGCCTGTGATTGCCTCGCTAAGCTTTGGTGAAGTCCGCAATTTAGATTTCTATCACAATCAGACTAAAGAGAAAGTTAGATTACCTTTAGGCAGCGGTAGTCTATTGATTATGAGTGGCAACACTCAAAAATACTGGCAACACAGCATAGCAAAAACGAAGAAAGTGCTAGCAGCAAGAGTCAATCTCACTTTTAGATACGTATTTGACACTGGCCATGGTTAGCACCAAATCATATAAACGGTCGAGTAAAATCTAACAAAAAAAATATAGCTAACTGTCAATGAGTTATGATCACAGAGCCATAAGCAAAATGTCGTACCACTTTTTTAAAGCTAAAATTAATAATACAAAAATTAATGGTGATTTAGAGCCTAAATCACCTTGGAGAATATATGAAGATTCAAAATAATATTGAAAAAAAGTTGCTCAATCACTTCAGTCCACAACACCTTCAAGTCATTAATGAAAGTTCCATGCATAATGTACCCGCGGGGTCAGAGAGCCATTTTAAAGTGGTGATAGTCACGCCTAGCTTCAGCGGCGAGCGTCTCATAAAGCGCCATAGAGCGGTTAATTCAGTATTAAAAGAGGAGTTAGCAAACGACATACATGCTTTGGCATTGCATACTTATACACAAGAAGAATGGCACAACCTATATGGTGAATTTCCAAACTCACCCAATTGCTTAGGTGGTAGTAAATTAGAGCAGCAATAGATATTAAAAGAGTATTAAAAAAAGTAATAAAAAGAACAGTAAAAAGGCGTCATAAAGACGCCTTTGTATTCACAGCACGTTAACATTTGTTATCATGCAAATCCAAATTTTAAATACTTAAAATTTATAAGTGGCTTGTAGGTAAGTAAATCTACCCTGTGCGTTATGTGTTCCTGACGCGTAACCCTTCCATGAACTGTAACTATAAGGTGGTTCTTCGTTAAACAGGTTGGTTATACCTAATGTCAGAGTAGTATTTTCTATACCCGCATAGTTAACAGTGGTATCAACCGTGACCATAGCATCGATATCGGGAGCTGTGGTGCCGTCCGATCGACTTCGAACAGGAGCATCTTCTTCAAACTCGCCTACATAGTTGACGGCAAAGTTTGCACTCCAGTCTGCTTTAACCCAAGATCCAGAGGTTGTCCAACGAATTTCTGGCTGCTCAAATCCTCCTTCCTGAGTATCGACAAGACCACCAGTACGAATATCTTCGTAGTTTAGTACGTAGTTTAAGACGTAATTAAATTTGAAGTCACCCATGTCAGATGACATTTTGTAACCTAAATCAAAGTCTAAACCTGATGTTTTCAGATCGAATAAATTTTCAAAGCGGTCAAAAATAACTTCTACTTGACCGGGATCGCCGGGTACACCTGTATTCAAACGTTGAACAACCGCCTGATTGCCACCTTGAGAGGTCATTACGAACTGAGTGTCTTTACCTATTACATTTTCAATATCGTAATTATAATAATCTAAAGAAAAATCCATATCTTCTGTGATTTCATAAATGATACCTAAGTTATAACTCTTAGACTCTTCTGGTCCTAAATCAGGGTTACCAGCCAATTGTGCCGTATACTCAAAAAGCTCACAGGCTTGATCAACATTACCTATGGCATCACATCTTACAGTATCAACTAAGCTAGGTGATTCGTCTGTCACACCTAAACCAATCTGACTTAAAGAAGGCGCGCGAAAAGCGGTGCCAAATGAGCCACGTATTGATAACTCATCTGTAGGTGTCCAAATAAAGGCCACTTTAGGATCGGTAGTAGTACCAAAATCACTATAATCTTCGTGTCGAACGGCGACT
>CAZMDX010000053.1:0-8837 GCA_964564805.1 uncultured Pseudoalteromonas sp.
GAGTGCTCGCATCTGTAAAATAAATAATTCCATCCTTGGATATATCCAAAGCATCAGTGAAGTTCAAAAGAGCGCCGTTGACCGAAGTAGCCAAAACTGTGATTTTTCCTTGAGGATTAATCGAGAGCAATCCTTTATCAGCATCACAAACAATCAAGTTTGCATGTTTATCAAATTGCATGCCCAGTGGGCGCCCATGTGTTTCAGCAAAAACATCCAGCTTGCCATCTAGGGTAAGCATCATAATTTTACCGTCTAGTGTTCCAGTGTAAATTCGACCTTGGCTATCTACTACGACCTCTTCAGGACCAACAATTTTCCCTAAGGCAAGAAGTTCTGCATTTTGTAAAAGCTTGTTTGGTGCCAATACGCCAACAAGTTCTTTGGGTGCAGCAGGAGAATACGCGGCTGGCGAAATAGGTGCAGGGATAAAACCCACAAAAATAACTAAAATGACTAGAATTCCAATGATGCTAAAGATTAATTTTTTCAAACTCTCTCCACTTGATTAAACTATATACCGCAATTTTTGGACTATCAGTTTATTACGAAGATAATTAAAAGCCATTAAAATATTATGCGTCAACTACGTTGGGTAAGACGAAGGCTATTTAGTCGCGCAGTTGAAAGCGCAACCTGCTATGGACAGATGACGTCTGGAGTAATAGGTTGTATCAAGTTCTCTAGGGATAATCTAGGTACGTGCATTTAATTAACCTAAAATAACGTGTGATAAAAACTTCAGAAATAAGCTCATAAATATTAATTTTTTTATTAATATGCCACCTACCAAATTTGCTGTCATTTACATTACAGCCTAAAAGCTATTTACTGTGACAAATCAAATATTGCTAACCCAACACATAACAAGTTAAGTGGTTGTCTGGTCTAGTTAACATTTGAGATGATGTTCAAGGTTTGACTATTTGTATTTTTCATAATATCTATCGCAGCCTCTATACCTTGTTGGCGGATGATCGATGAAAATTCACTGCGTTTACTCGACAATAAACTGATCCCTTCTGCTACCAAGTCATAAGTCTTCCATTGTTGTGTGTTTTTAATTTTGCGCAAACTGAAACTGATATTTGTATTTGGACCATCAACTTGTTTAATGATTGCCTTGATGTTTATAGACCTTTTATTAGCAAAGTCTTTGACAGGTTCAAACAGTAGTTCTTGTCCACCATAACTTGCCAATGCAACAGCAAAGTTAGAAACTAAATAATGCCTAAACTCATTCACAAACTCTGGAATTTTATCTTTAGGCACTGCTCTAAACTGATTCCCCAATACCTTGAATGCAGCAAATTTATGATCAACATAGGGCATCAGTTCTTGCTCAATGATCACACGAAGATGATCAGGGTTAGATTTTATGTTCTGTTGTTCTGAATCGATCCGCTTAAATGTAATGTTAGTTACTTTTTCTAGTAATTCCTGAGGATTGATTATGTCTGCATAACTTGGAGTGACTAGCACTGTTAACGTTATGAGCAGTGTTAGCTGACTAAGATGTTTTATTGCTTTCGTAAAAGTTGTATTCATAAGTAAACGCTCCTTATGAGCTGTTCGATGTTTAAATAAAAGAGAAACTAAAATATTGTGTTTATATCATTTGCAGCAGCGATAATGCCCCACAGCAATAAAAACAAAACAAAACTAAAACTCACGTACATATGACAAATTTAAAAAATCTAAACCGGGGTTATTATCATTCAACCCACCATTCAAATAATGTATGTAACGCATCGCTACAGACTTTTTTAATTGCCCCCCAAACTCCCATATCAAAGTAAGTCGGTCTTCAAACTGATAATGGGAGCCTATGTTCTTGCCAGCAAAGCGCGTATCAGTGATCAGTCAGACACCTATACCTAATTCAAATTTAAGTGGATATTTGTTGTACAGCGTGTCTAATTGCTTTGAAAAAACGGGGGATAAAACAATCGTATAGTTGGTTTCATGTTGGTTGTTCCGTCCAAATTCCAGAAAATTTAAGCTGACCTCCCAATACAGACCAAGACTACCTAACCATTCAAAATTGATTATCTGACTATGATGGGGACGATAAGCTAGGCGAATTCCAGGTAAATAACTTTCACCATACAAATAATCGATAGCTAACGCCTGCTTGCTAGCGAAGGTATATTGGCTCAAGAGTAAAGAGAGGAATATGGTTAATAGTAAAATTAACCCACGCATAATAATATTCTCCAAAAATTTTAAAGATGCCTATTAGACACTGCATATGTAGGTTTTATTTCAGATTAAGCTCACCAATGTATCTTTAGAAGATAAAAATGACTCGGCATTACCAATCAGCCTCTTACTCACTTAAGTCAGTCAGTTAATTCATAAATAATGCATTCACAGGTGATCACTATCAAAGGCTGTATTTACTTGCTGTCCATCAGGTAAGCCTTTTAGCCAATTTACTTCGATAGGTATATTATGGGCGCTACGATTAAATAAAAAAAATTATATTTTTATATGTGACTCATATTATTTTGTGATGTATTGTTTTCACCTATATCTTTTTAAATAAATACCTTGTGCGTCCGCAAGAGTTAAATCCTTTTAATAGTATTTGATGCCATCATGACCGAGCGTTCCATTACACGAGCAGCTAATCAGACATCTATGACACAACCTGCGGTATCTAATTCTGTCAGCAGAATGCGGGTAGCTTGAAAGGATGAATTATTTGTCAAGGATGGCTTGGGCAGAATTACGTCGTGCTATCGAAAAGGAAGCGCCAGGCGATAATATTCATGCGGTACCGTTCACAATAGTTAACGCAGGTCAAGTTCTGGAAGATGCAGAAGTTGATCAGGTGATCGGCAACACAGGCGTTATTTCAAATACCTTTAGAGCCGAGTATTTGTTTTCACCTATTTATATTTGCATCATAATCACCTACGAGCAAAAGCTGAGCTTAGTTTGGAAGAATTCGCTGCTGCAGATCATCTTTTGGTATCTTTATCTGGTGATATTACCGAATATACCGATCAAGCTTTACTGCAATATGGACTATCCAGACGCGTTGCGGTTAGCATTAATCACTTTTCTTTAGTTGCCAATTTAATCAAGCGCAGTAATTTAATCTGTGTGATCCCAATTACTGCGGTTGCTAAAGACATCATCGCAGGAGAAATTGTTGCCACTATGCCTCCTATAGAAATAATGCCACAGCAAATTTCAACAATTTGGCACAAACAACAAAATATACAGACATTCTGTTACGGGAACGATACCTATAGAAACAATATCTTCTGGCCCAGTATCAAAATACAAATATAAATCTGTAAAACAATACGCTAATAAAAAAGTTTCTAAGACAACGAATGGGAAAGCGATACCTAATATCACAGAAATTTTTACCCTTTGATATTCATTAACGTAACGGAAAAGCGTAATAGAAAAACATAATGGCTAAAAGTGATGCCCCTTCCACAACTATAAAAGCACTTTTATTTTGGGAGAAACGGCCACTATACAAGGGGAATAATGAACAAGGCAGTGATGAACAAGGGGACTGAAAATAAATAACCCAAAACAGATTATTGTTGAAAAATTTAAAAATTGCACTACTAGCATTTCAAAGAAATGCGCATTTCGCCAAAACACAAATCAAATTAATTCCTTAAATCATAATTTACGCATAGGTTGCACGAGTAGCTTTCGAAGCTGATATAGGCTCTAACAGCACTTTATATCGATGATTTAAGCGCTGAGTTAACATAACTAGACTCGCTCTATTTAAGACATTGTTTGGTATGATGTAACACATCTTAGCTTTACGTTGTATCAAAGGTCTTTTAACTAAATTCAACAAGGTCTATTTAACGCAGTGCGTGCACTGAACACATATTAAATAACTTACTAGTGTTTGAAGAACCATCATGTACGGTGTGTTACGTCAGGTTAACCGCTCAACAATGTTATACCCATAGATAAAGTCAAGCTTATTGGCAGCCACTCTATCGCTTATACCAAGATTAGATAATCCTGATAACACGGCTAATTTTGCCTGTGCTACGGGTGAGCTCATATGATACAAACTAGCATTTTTACGTGCGGCAAGTTGGATGTTACTGGTGCGAGTTAAGCGTATATTTTGATAAGCGTTTAAGGCAATTTGAGTATCGTTTTCATTTGCTAAACAATGTGCAAGGGCATAGCTATCTTCAATCGCCATGGCAGCTCCTTGGGCTAAAAATGGTAACATTGGGTGACACGCGTCACCTAACAGAGCGACGGATCGATCTGTCCATTTTTGCAGTGGTGGCCTATCAAATAAAGCCCATAGAAAGCACGCCTCTGTTGCGCCTAATAGTTCTGTGACTTCGGGATGCCAACCTGCGAATGTATTCCGTAACTCGCTTATATTTCCAGGCTCATTCCACGATTCTTTTTGCCAATCAGTGCGCTCTTGCACAGCAACAAAATTGACTAAGTTGCCACCTCGCAAATAATAGCTAACAAAATGTTTTCCCGGGCCTACCCATAGGTTGGCATAAGGTTTAACTAGCCCTTTTGGAAGTTTGTTTGCTTCTACTACGCCACGCCAAGCAACTTGGCCGGTGAATTCAGCGGGTGTTTGACCCAACATACAAGACTGAACATGTGACTTGATGCCGTCGGCACCAATTAACACATCGGCTTCTAGGCTTTCACTGCTTTCAAATTGTATAGTCAGACGGCAGGGAGACGAATTGATGGGAGAAACGTTTTGCGGACAATGTTGATAACTTTTAATGGCTTGACCTAAATGGATACTTACATTTAATTTCTCACATTCACGCCTTAAAACGGTATGTAAATCTGCGCGATGAATGTGTAGATAACTAGCACCATATTTTTGCGCAGCGGTGTCAGCGAGAGGCACAGCAAAGTATTTTTTGCCAGTTTGATAGTGACGCATCACTGCTGACGTTGGAATAAACGCCTTGGTTTTCACTTCATCAGCTACACCAAGGGATTGTAATACATGCATGGCATTGGGGCTAAGTTGCAAACCTGCACCTATTTCTCCAAGATGCAGGCTTTGTTCATAAACAGCCACCTGAAAGCCGCGTTTTACTAATCCTAACGCAGCACACAAGCCGCCAATTCCTGCACCTGCAATAACAATTTTTTTGCTCAAAATAACTACCCAGCGATTTAGATTCGTTTGCGCCAAATAGTAATATGGTTATTAGCAGTTTGACTAGTACGTTGATCCAATTCAAGCTTACTGACTATTTGTGTTTCATGTACTAAGTCAAATTCAGCAGACATAATTTCGGATAAATGTGCTTCACTACTCAAGTTTTCACCATTACGCTTAAAGCCTCCGATCCAATGTTGAACATCTGTAATAGACACGTCCCACGCATAACTGCTGCCTAATACAACCAAACCACCCGCTTTTATGCGTTGACAGAGTTGTTGAAGCAAGACTTGTGGATGGTAGCTGTATTCTATAACTCGATGACAAATGGCTAAATCGTAGTCATTAAATTGTGACTTTAAGTTGTGTCCGTCGCCTTGTGCAAAATGTAGGTTATTGGGGGCGTCAGCAAATCCTAAGTTATCTAATGTAACCTCATGAAAATCAAATATCTCACCTTGAGTAATCATGGCATATCGAATTTGTCCTTGCTCTTTCAAATCAAGACAATGCTGAATATGTCTTGCGGTAAAGTCTATTGCATCGACACTGCCAGCAGTTTTGGCTAATTCAAATGCCAAACGGCCCACACCACACCCCATATCCAAAACTTTGGTATCCGTTGTAACATATTGCTGTACTAAACGGAGAATTTGCTGCAAATCATGTTCAGCGTTACCACTGTTTTCACCAAAATGGTGGTGTAATAGACGGCTAATATCGGTCTGCATTTCACATTTTGTTACTGGAGTAATTGGAATTTCTTGATGTTTGCTTGATACGTAACGGAAACCTGCATGTTGATGAAAATGACGACGAAAAGCATATCGAGAATCGCGAGTAGCTTCGTTGCCGGTAGACATCCAGCTTCCACCTTTTATCAAATTATGTTGTCCATCAAAGGTAGGTGTTGAAAAATCATCATAAAGCGGGTGAACTTTAAATCCTTCATAGCCATCGATTGGGCTTTCGCTCCACTGCCAAACATTACCAATAACATCATAAAATTCTGTTTGTTTGAACTTATTAACTGGGCATGAGGAGGCAAAGTATTCTAAATTAATGTTACCTGGTGCTTGTGACCAATCGGCTAAGTCGGTATCAAGTTGGTCACGTAAAATTTGCCATTCAGCTTCTGTTGGCAAACGCACAAAATCATCACTGACACTGTCTTTCCAATTACAAAATGCTTTGGCTTCAAGGAAGTTAACCTCAACAGGCCAATCAAGGGGTAATAAAACTTCTTCGGTTAAATTGCGTTGCCAATATTGGCCATTTTTACGTCGCCAAAAACGTGGCATTTTACTTTTACTAAATGTTAGCCAGCTCTGGCCTTCTTCTGACCAGTAGCTTGATCTTTGATACCCACCGGCGTCAATAAACTGGAGAAACTCTTGATTAGAAACTAAATACTGCGAGGCTGAGAAATCATTTACTTCAACAGGTAATTGCCCGTATTCATTGTCCCAGCCGTAAGTCGCATTAGAATCTGGCTTACCTAATATCAACGACTGGCTTGCAACACTCAATAAGGCATTATTTGGAGCTGAACCTGAGTCAGGACAGTTTTTCCATACATTGGATGGCGTCAAATACTTAGTATCGAGCATTCGCATTATCACTGACGACGTTTCAATGTGGATCCTCTCATGTTCACAACCCATGAGGATAACCCAAGCTAATGAGTCTTGCGTTATTGGTAAAGTGATGTGCATAGTATCGATTAATTCTGAAACGCATTCTTTGACTTGGTCGCGATACTCAGAAACAGCTTCAACGCTTGGCCATTGATAATTGTCTGGGGACAGGTCATCCCATGACATCTCATCCACACCGACCGCACAAACAGATTCTATCTGGTTGTTGACGCGCTGCTTAATGAATTTTCCTAGAAGCAACTTATTAACGTAGAAGACTGCAGTATGTCCGTAATAAAAGATCAGCGGATGGCGCAATGGTTCAGGACGTAATACAAATGCTTCATCTTGATTTATCAACGAAAATAGCGATTCGTACAATTCCCACGTCTGTTCGAAGTAAGCTTTCAGCTCGGCTCGTTTTTTTTCAACATCAAGGCCAGTTAACAACGGCGGCTTATCTAATGTTATTAATTTTTGTTTTAGCAAAAGGTGCTTTCCTAATCTCTTTTATCTGTTTTATCATTTTAAATAACGATGATAAAACTTTTATGACTTTAACGTTATAACTGAACGTTGATATTTGCTTAGCATCATTTCTTTAATTTTTGCGCCCAAACTAATCGTATTAATATTGGGAATGTCTTGGCAATAAAAATCTATTTTGTTTACCAACCAGTTATCGTTTTTAAATAAAGATAGCGCACCTAGTTTTTCTTGCCCATCTTGTTTGTTCTTTTGATCATATAAAGACTCAGGTAATGCTTTATCTTCGAATATAGGGGGCAAATTTTCATTTTGCCATTTATTAATACCCTCAAGCACGTTTATTAGAATAAACATCATATTCAAATAAGGATCATAGTTTTTACTCGTTGCACCAATTCTATGTTCTACCCTGGCTGTTTTTCGCCAGTCACCTGCGTAATTCAATACCGAGTTGTCTGAAGCGAAAAATAAGGGTTCTAAACCCATCGCCTGATTGTGCTTACCTATTTGTTTATATAAAGCAATACTGCCTTGATGTCCGCCAGACAAAATTACTGGAGAACTAAGCTCTGCGTCCAAACCATAATCGTGACGTAATGCTAAACGTTTGAAAGCATCTTCTTCAGGTAAAAATAGTAGGCAGTAAGCATAACTATTAACCAATAACTCGTATTGGATCCATTCACCAAGACCATCTTGAGCGAATAAATTTTCACCATGTTCATTTTTAACACTGACATTCATTTGTATAGCATTCGGTATATGAACAGAACGAGTATCTAGCGAGAATATTGCACCAGAACCTTGAACGTACCTACCTTTGTCCGCCCCCCAAGAAACCGGCTCCATCAATACTTTGCTGGCACCGTGTTGACACATAATTGCTGGCAGCAACTGCATTGCTCGCGCTAAGTTTTGCGCTTCTTTTAATGGCGATTGGCCATTAAACAAAGATACAAACTCCCACTGATTTTTCCAATATTCAGACTTCAGCTCACCATCAATATCCAGCTTAATGAGTTTTTGATTAACCCCTGCATAATCGAGAATTTTATGGTTATCACGCAACTCAAACACTCCTTCCAATTCGAAGTGTACTAAAGTTTTGAATCCCTTTTTTTCAAGAATATTCAATAAGTGTTGGATGACATTATGTATCAGCATGAAAGATTTAATATGTGAGTTTTGATGAAGGGAGCTGTGTTAATTGTATAGTGCAAACCACAACAATCAATACTATTTACCACGACTGTGTTTGTATTGCGTTTTGCAATACCCTCGCAAAATGCCTTCTGGGCGCAGTGCAAGGTGTTTAGTTTGTCTGCCGCGCATTCTCTTTCGCCATACTTTGAATGATCCAGACTTGAGTTCACTGCGCATGATATCAATCAATTGGTTGGAATTAACCCCAAACAAACCTTCTATGGCTTCAAAAGGAGTTCTATCTTCCCAAGCCATTTCTATAATGCGCGATTTTTCTTCAGTATTAAAATTGTGGTAATTTTTTTTCATGACTACACTACGGATAATAGAAATATCTAGTTCACTTATTCTTA
>CAZMDX010000054.1:0-3156 GCA_964564805.1 uncultured Pseudoalteromonas sp.
GGGCGTACCAGTAGGGGATCTGTTTAGAGCTGCTGTGATCCCTGGCATGTTGCTGATTATTGTTTATACCATCTACATTTTGGTGTTAGGAAAAGTAAAGCCAGAATTTTGTCCCCCTATGGTCGTAACTGAGGGTAAACGTGAGTTGTTGATCCAAGCTGCAAAAGATATTTTTCCGCCGATTATTCTCATTGTGACTGTGCTTGGTTCCATTTTTACGGGGGTCGCTACACCAACTGAATCTTCGGCAATTGGTGCTGTAGGTGCGGTTGTTTTATCTATTATATATGGTGGTTTTTCGCTACCAAAACTTAATGAGGTTTCCAAAGAAACGGTCAAAGTAACATCGATGATATTTGCTGTATTAATTGGCGCTACTGCTTTTTCGATGGTGTTTAGTTATTCAGGTAGTGAATATCTGGTTGAAGAGATATTCATGGAATTACCTGGAGAAAAATGGACTTTCATATTAATCGCAATGTTAACAATCTTAATACTCGGATTTTTTATTGATTTTATTGAAATTGCTTTTCTCGTAGTACCAATCTTGACGCCTGTTGCGATTGCTCTAGACATTGATCTCATCTGGTTTGCAGTGCTCATTTCTATGAATTTACAAACGTCATTTTTAACCCCGCCCTTTGGATTCAGTTTGTTTTATCTCAAAGGTGTGGCACCTAAGTCCATGAAAACCACCACCATTTATAAAGGGGTTGTGCCTTTCATATTTATGCAGTTGGCCGTACTGATACTGGTTATTCTGTTTCCTAATCATTTAATTTTAACTTAAAAATATAATAAAAACGGAGTAACACATGAAAAAAACACTTGTTGCCATTGCCACATTATCCTCTTTGTTAGTTGTGCCTACAGTATCTGCTGAGGTGACAGCATATGGTCGTGTCATATATAACATTGTCAGCGACGATACCTCTGATGATTTATATTTTGGACGTCATGAATTTGCTGAATCAACCATAGGGGTGAAAGGCTCATATGATTATGAAGGGCTGACTTTTGGGGCACAGGTCGAGATTGGATTAGACGAAGGTGTATCTAACTTATTACAAAACGATAGTAGCACCAGAAACCGTATCCAAGAGCTTTGGGTCAGTGGTAAATTCGGTAAAGTAAAATTAGGCACAGGTGCCAGTATCACATGGGTTATTTCAGACGTGGATCAATCAGGTACTTGGTGGTCAGATCCACTAGGAATGAGCCAACGATTTGGTTCAACTAGAAGAGGGCCTGGTGGGCAAAGTCAGACACCTTTTGTGCAAACTCAATCGATATTCAGTGAGCGTATCCTATATGAGTCTCCGGGGTTTTTAGATGGTGCTAAGTTTTATGCACAAATCAGTGAAGACAATGGTTACGAATTAGCCGTTAAATATGTGTCTAACGGCTGGAGAGTTAATGTTTGGACCGTGGATTACGGTGATGCAGATAATGATAATGATACTCAAGCTAACATTGATGGGAATGGCACGGCTGGATTTTTTGGCGCCGAAAGTGGCAGTGGTATTTTAGCTGGTTATAAACATTCTTCTGGCGTCAACTTTACAGCAACTATGGGCCAAGCTGACCAATTAAGCGGTGGTGAACGGAATTTTGCTAATGGGAAGCTAGGTTATACTCAAGGCAAACATGCAGTCAGTGTTAGCATGGGCAATTATGGTTCTGAAGATGCTTCTGGCGTATCCGGGGCAGACCATGAGAGAACAACCTTGGCTTATCATTTCTCGCCAGTGGGTGGTGTGAAACTTTGGGCACAAACAACCAGTGGTGATACTGATGGCTCAGATAGCTTTAACGCTTTTGCATTAGGTGGAATGGTTAAATTCTAATTGGTAATCATATATCTTCGGGCTGATGACTCAGTCCGAAATTTATTTCTTAGGGATTTGAAATGGCAATACATATAATGAATAAGTCGGCAGCAAAAATCTATTTAATTATAGGCGTGACTTTAGTTTCTTTTGGGGCTTATGCTCAAGACGAGCTTAATGATGGCCCTGGGATAATATCAGGTGAAAAAGGTCAGTTTTCGTTAACCAATTTATTTGAGAAAAAAGATATGGTAGATGAAAAAATTGCTTCCTCATTGGTCAGCACTTCCGATGCCCAGGAGTTTGATTTATTTAAACTATGGACACAAAGTAAATCTGCAAATGATCTGACATATCAAGAATTTAAATTATGGTTACAATATCAGGAATATTTACACCTAAAAAAAATGGGTAAATAACGCCAGGGTATCTTACCTATTGTCAATCATTGTGCTTTGCCCGTTTTTTTTGTTTGACGTTAACCTTAGCCAAAAAGACAGTTCAAACATAAAGCCAATAATCAAAAACACAATTAAACTTGAAAAGTGACTAATGCTATCAAAGAAAACTGCTAAGGTAGTAAGCAATGGTGAAAAAATTCACCTGCTTAAATAATTCATTATATTCTCCGCCTGATTAAACGTTTATGACACGGTTGACCATGCGTTTGCTGTTAGCGATCATGTTATTGGTTTTTGCTCTGAGTTTAAGTAATAACAAGTAAGCTAGCGGCACTAAAACCAGACTAGTTAAAGTAGAAAATATCAAACCACCAATAATTGAAATGGCCATAGGTGAGTAGGGTGGGCCATCACCGCCAATCCGGGTGCTGCCTATTGCTAATGGCACTAAACTTAATACGGTTGTGGCCACTGTCATTAATATTGGCTTAACGCGAGTCAAACACGCTTCGACGATCGCTTGTTGCACCGCGTAACCCATGTTGATTAGCTGATTTATCCTGTCTACCAGCACTATGCCGTTGTTCACCACTATGCCCATTAGTATTAACATCCCAATCATGCTCATAATTGACATATCTAATCCTGTTGCAAACAAAGCCCAGAATACTCCCGTCATTGAAAATAATAATGAAGTAATGACAGCAGTAGGCAAAAGTAACGATTCAAACAAGGCCGCCATAACAATATAAATCATGATCAATGCCAACAACATATTAGTTTGCATCGCATCTTCGTTTTGATTTTGGCGTTTAATACTACCATCAAATGTCCAATCGTAACCTGTGGGTAATTTAATATGCCGCATCACTCCTTCAATATTTTTTTGAGCATCTTCTAGGGTGAAGCCGTCTTGTAAATTGCCA
>CAZMDX010000055.1:0-8368 GCA_964564805.1 uncultured Pseudoalteromonas sp.
TATTTTGATTTTTTCTTTCGGCAACGACACTTTGCTCATTATATTCCCACGTGGCAGTTTAATTTAAGACATCTGGACGTCTATTTGTTGGAGAAAATAGCAGAAATCAACTTATATATAAAGTCAATTATGACTCAAGCCATATTAAAAAAGTGGATTTATAGTTATTGTTTATATATAAAATGTTTCACCACTTATTTTACTACTAGCCATATCGACCTGAACAACTAGCCATCGTTGCCAAACTATCGATTTATTATGATAAAAGTACTCAATGTAAATCGTTTTATAAAATCATAAACCCAGAAAAATAACAGTACCAGTCTTAGACAACAGATGCCTATATAACCACTATTATACTGGCTAAACGTCAACTATCTATAAATCACGCCAGCCTCTTGCGGCTAAAAGCGATGCAGCAATTCATCAAGATAATATATATAAATTAGCACTAAACTGTTTTATGCAGTAGTCATCATGCAGCCCAATTCAATCACCTTGCCGGTCTTACTAGGCTGTTATTTTATTGATTGTCAATAATTGGTAACCAAGTAAGTTGAAGAAACCGAAAAGCATACAAAATCAATATTTTAGACTGAGTCCAAGCATGACATTATTTTTAACGATGCAGATGCTTTAGTTATAAACGCTATGAAGTAAAAGTAAACCTGATCTGTTTATCTGTCTATCTAAAGCATTTTTATGTTCAAACGTTCATCTCAATACAACGGCTTTTTATTATTTTTACTGATATCAACACTGATTCGTAAATCATCTAATATGCCTTAGGTAACGTCATCACAATTCACAGAGACCTAATGTCGTTGAATAATTCGAATTAAATTAGGAAACTAATGAAAAATTATCAATCAAATCCATTACCTCAGGGTTTGCGAGTGCTAACTGATATCCTTGGTGATTTTTGGTATGGTTAGTTGAACAATCCACTTGCCATTGCCTTAACACATAAGCCGCCACGGCGGCTCTAAGTTGTATTGAAAGCATCCCATCCGACATACTGTAATCCATCTCAATCGCCTTTGATTGCTTAATGTTGGGATGAGGAACAAGTATAATATTCACAATTTGTTGCCATTGCTGATCATAGGGACTGGCTTCATGCACATGCACAGGGTCCTGCAGCAAATCAACAAAAGTAAAACGAGTAAATACAAAATCACGAAAACGATTTCCTTTGCGATCATAAGCACGCACATGCCAACGATGACCATTGTTGACAATTGAGTGCGGGACTAAGGCGCGCTCTGTTTCACCCGATGATACTGACACATAACCACATCTGACCGCTTGTTTATTGTGGATTGCCCGCATAATACTGGCAATGATAGCAACATTAGGATGTATTAGCCTGACCGCATCGAAACATTGCTCAGAAGGTTGAACTCCAGTGGAAATACCATTACCAAATCCACGACTCAAAGAAGTCAAAATCACCTCAGGATCGTGAGTAAATATTGGCTGAAAATTGTCTGTGCGGTAGTAATTTTTTGTTTGATGTCGCAAAAGGAGATTGTGTGGAACAAGCTCCTTATAAGTACTAAAGTCACGCGTACTAGCAGCTAGTCCCGTTTTAAAACGCTTAATCAGATCGTTGCGAGCAACATGCCCAAAAAACTGTAAACTAAAATCAATAAATGCCAAACGATCTTTTTGAGCATGAGCTAACTCCGCTAATTTTTTATCTATTTGTAATTCATTTAAATTATTCTGATATTCCACTAAGAAAGACTCATAATGAGTAGATATCAGTAGACTAGATGAGTTTTTCAGGTAATGCAATCATTATGATTACATCTATCGGTGGTTTATTATCACTTCATTTATACATGATGACATCAGCTATTGTTTTTAAAATAAAGAACATTTCGTGGTTCAAATTTTTTATCTAAAACGTAATTACTGTCTTATGCACCGACCGTACACATTACATGTAAATTTCAAAATCGAGACTTACTATGACAATCAAATTTAAAAAACATGCACTTTGCGTATTTAAGATAATTTTTAGCCATATTCAAAAAAATTATTGAGTGAATAAATACAAACATGCCTATCGTTATGAAATTTTTTTAAGCAGTATGTTGTTGAAAAAAATATGACTAATTAACGATTTTGACCCAAATTAGCTATCCGGTGAGATAAGCCCCGACAACACCAGACTCTATTTGATACCACTGTTAAGAGAATAACTATTCGATAAAATTCAGTAAGTGATTATTGAGGTTATATCACGCCCGCCGCTTTATATAATTGAAGGTGTACATCCACTAATGCCTTTATGTTTCGTTGATATCCACCGCCTATTACCGCCGCTACAGGCAAACCCTTTTGTTCACAAGTATCAAACACCAAACCGTCTCTTTGATATATACCCTGGGTGCTGATGTTTAAATGCCCCAAATCATCATCTATGTGAATGTCTACTCCAGCATCATAAATCACTGCGTCAGGTTGATAAGTATTAATAGCCAAATGTAGAGCACTGTCCACTGTCTCTAAATATTCAGTATCTTGTGTTCCTTTAGTTAAATTAAAGTCCATATCTGACTGTTGTTTACGGTGTGGAAAATTTTTCTCACCATGGATCGAAACAGTGTAAATTTGCTTATTATTTTCGGCTAACTTCGCGGTGCCATCACCTTGATGCACATCACAGTCGAAAATCAGTATCTTGTCGATATTAGGATTTTGTAGCATTGTCAGGGCGGCTAAATATAAATCATTAAATAGACAAAACCCAGACCCGTAGTTTGCAAATGCATGATGATAACCCCCTGTCAGATTAAGCGCTTTGCCATGCTCTAAGGCCAATTTAGCGGTTAATACTGTGCCACCCACCGCTGTTAATGAACGCTGAATAAGTTGTGTGGACCAAGGGAAACCGATACGTCGCATTGCTTTAGCATCTAAAGTTCCGTCAACAAGATGTTGTATATATTGCGGATTGAATACTTGGCGTAATTCCTCTGGCGAAATGGGTGTTGGTTCATTAAAACAATTATCTGCAACACCCTTCGCGCCCAATTCATCTCGGATACCTTGATACTTTTCAGTGGGGAAACGATGTCGTGCAGGCAAGTCGAGTTGACTATAAATGGGGTGAAATACTAACGGGATCATAATGTGACTCGATTTTTACTGCAAGGCTAATGAATACTAATAATGCACAATATCAGTTCAAAACACGTTAAAGTATTTAAAATTAATAAACGCACTATTTAGGAACAGATTGTGAAAACCCTCCAACTCACATCATATGCTTACTTATATATTTTTTTATATGCATTTTTATTTTTTATCTTTACCTCAACAACACAAGCAAATGAATTAAAGTACCAAGAACAGCAGAAATTACATGATATTCAGCAACAAGTGTCTGCAAAACGTATTGAAAAAAATATTCGTAAGTTAGTTAGTTTTGGCACACGCCATACTTTATCAGAAACACAATCTGACACTCGCGGAATAGGTGCAGCAAGACGCTGGATCAAGTCCGAATTTGATAATATTTCTAAAGCTTGTGGTGGCTGTTTAAACGTGTACTTTCAATCTCAAATTATTCAGGGTGAAAAACGTATTCCTGATGCGACTCAAGTCATAAGTGTCATTGCTGTACAAACAGGTAACACTGATCCTAACCGTTACGTCATGATGTCTGGCGATATCGACTCGCGCATCTCTGATGTCATGAATTATACCGATGATTCACCCGGTGCCAATGACAATGCTTCTGGTGTTGCCGGTACACTAGAAGCAGCTCGTATACTTAGTCAATACAAGTTTAACGGCAGTATCGTTTTTGCGGCTTTGGCAGGCGAAGAACAGGGTTTATTCGGTGGGAAAATACTCGCTGAAACAGCAAAACAGGATGGATGGCGCTTAAAAGCGGTTTTAAATAATGACATGATTGGCAATATTTCTGGAATCAATGGCGTGATCAACAACACTACAGCTCGTATTTTTGCCGAAGGTACTCGCTATACTGAAACCGATGCTGAAGCACGTAACCGCAGGTACACAGGTGGCGAAGTTGACTCCCCTAGTCGAAATTTGGCACGTTACATCGATTTTATGGCTGATCGCTATATTCCTAACTTAGATACGATGGTTATTTACCGTTTGGACAGATTCGGTCGCGGCGGTCATCATCGCCCCTTCAATGACTTAGGCTTTGCTGGTGTAAGGATCATGGAGACTAACGAACATTACGAACGTCAACATCAAGACTTACGAGAAGAAGAGGGGGTGACATATGGCGACACCATAGACGGTGTAAATTTTGATTATGCAGCAAAACTTACGTCTTTAAACGCAGTTTCACTAGCAGGCATGGCATGGGCTCCCTCTCCACCGGCAGAAGTAACCATACAAGGTGCAGTTCAACCAAGCACCACATTGAGCTGGGCGGCGCTAGACAAAAACCAAAATAAACAACTTGCAGGATATAAAATTTATTGGCGTTATACCGACGCACCTCAATGGCAATACAGTAAGTTTGTAGGTAACGTTACCGGATACACTTTAGAAAATGTAGTAATAGACAACTACTTTTTTGGTGTCGCCAGTGTCAGTCAAGAGGGTTTTGAAAGCCCAGTAGTGTTTCCTGGTGCTGCAGGAGCTTTTGGCGAATAATAAAAGAAGATTAAAAATCAAACTCCAGAAACAAAAACACAGTGGTCTTTTAGACCACTGTGTTTTTGTTAATATTCATCGACTATTTAATTAAGCACGTATTTGGCCGTCACCCATAACCAAGTATTTCTCGATGGTCAAGGATTCTACCCCCATGGGGCCATACGCATGTAATTTGGTTGTAGCGATGCCAATTTCTGCACCTAATCCAAGTTCACTGCCATCAGAAAAGCGAGAAGATGCATTTACCATCACCACGGATGCATCCACAGAGCGTTGAAAACGCTTAGCGGTTAATTCGTTTTTAGTGCAGATGACTTCGGTATGATGACTGCCAAATCTATCAATGTGTGCCATCGCTTCATCAGCACCATCAACAATACGAACAGCTATTTCTAAGTCTAGATATTCTTGACCAAAATCGTCTAAATCTAAAATAGTGGCATCACTAAAAAAGGGGCTAGATCCAGCACAGGCATTGACCTTAACCTGTTTTTCTTTGAGTTTTTCGGCTACTTTTGGTAAAAAATTAGCCGCAATTGATTGATCGACTAATAAACCTTCAATCGCATTACACACCCCAGTGCGATGGGTTTTACCGTTAATTAACAAATCTATCGCAACATTCAGGTCAGCCTCTTTGTCTATAAACAAATGGCAGACACCTTTGTAATGCTGAATAACCGGTATTTTACTATTATCAGTTACATAATTAATCAGGCCTTCACCACCTCTTGGGATAATCACATCGATGCAGTCGCGCTGCTGCATCAACTCAAACATCAAGTCACGGCTAGGGTCAGGTACAACGGTAATGAGCTCTTTAGGTAAATCAAATTTTACCAACACATCTTGTAAAACTTGTGCAATGGCTAAACTAGAGGTCAATGCCTCTTTACCGCCACGTAAAATCACTGCATTACCTGATTTAAAACATAGCGCACCTGCATCTGCTGTCACATTAGGTCGCGCTTCAAAAATCATACAAACAACACCAAGAGGCACACGCATTTTGCGAATTTGTAATCCGTTAGGACGTTCGCTAACGATACGTTCTGCACCAACAGGGTCAGCCAAACTAGCAATGACTTCAATTCCCGATGCCATTGCTTCAATTCTTTCATCATTTAAGGTGAGCCTGTCGATCATCGAACGGCTCAAATCATTGTGTTTTGCCTGAACTAAATCTTGTTCATTCGCGGTAAGAATATGTTGCTTTTTCTGACGCAATGCCAAGGCCATAGCCACCAATACTTGGTTTTTAATTGACTCTTCTAAAACGGCTAAGGTTTTGGAAGCTTTAGCCGCGCCTAGTGTTAATGATCTAATAATACTCATAAAGTCTCCTCTAGTAAGGCAACATTTTTATCTGAAATAATAGGCCCTGTTTGTTCTTGATAATCGTCAGCAAGACTTTTGTCATCTTGACTGGTAATGAAATTCAACAGACAGCTGCTGTAATTTGATTTGGCTTTTGCCAACTTGGTACCGTCATGTTTACGTACTAAAATTGTATCACCTACAGCAAATTCACCGTTAACACCTACCAAGTCTTCACTGGTAAGCTCTTCGCTGTGTGCATCTAATTTAGCGGTAAAATCATCTTCAACTATGACTTCGCCTTGTGCAGTAGATGTATGTGTCATCCAGTGCAAATGCTCTTTCATCGGAGAAGGGTCTGACGAGAAATGTGTACCCGGGTTTTCGCCGTTTAGTAATTTATTAAATGACTCGTTAGTAAATCCGTTCACTATATAAGTATCAATACCATGCAACGTCGCTTTTTGAGCTGCTTCTACCTTAGTTATCATACCGCCTGTGCCAACGGCACTTGTTGCGCCATCAGCCATAGCAAAAATATCTGCATTTATTTCAGAGATATCCGGAATTAGCACAGCATCATTGTGTTTATTTGGATTTTTGTTATACAAACCGTTAATGTCAGAACAAATGATCAAGGCATCGGCGTCGGCGGCAGCGGCGACTATCGCTGATAAGTTATCATTGTCTCCGACTTTTAACTTATCGGTCACAATGGTGTCATTTTCGTTGATAATCGGTAGTACATCATGCTCTAACAACGTAAAGATGGTATCTCTGACACTTATATAACGTTCTCTGTCACGCAAATCACAACGAGTCAACAACATTTGGGCAGTTGGAAAACAAAATAACTTATCCCATGTCGCCATCATCTCAGCTTGTCCAGCTGCAGCCATGGCCTTTTTGATTGCTATAGTCTGTTGTAATTCATCTGGAAACAAATGCGAACCTGCAGCAACAGAGCCTGATGACACTAGCACCACCTCGATACCTTGATTACGACAACTCACAATAAATTGTGCGATCCCTATCAGATACTGGCTACTACAGCCTTTTCCATGTGGTGCAATCAAAGCACTTCCAACTTTTATGACAATACGTTTCCATTCTAATTTATTCATGAGAATAATTATTTACCTTGCGTCTTTAAACGCTTAAATATTAATTTAGGCATGAGTGCCTGTTTTACTAATTTATTTTGTTAATTCGTAAGTTTATTTTGTTGAAAAGCCTAGTTCGTCAGGGCTTGTTTACTCGGTGGGTAAAGCTTGTAGCTTTTGTGCTTAAGTACCAATTGTGCTGTTGAACATTGGTGTGTTGTTCGAGGAGTATGCTTCTGGTTTTTTGGATTAGCACTACTAGCGACGCCAAAACTATCATTAACTTGAGGCATAAAGGTTGACCGACAGCAGAAAAAATTTCTTGGCTGTTGCTCGAACTAGTATTGACCTGTGAAGTTTTTGATTGATTTAGGAACTGCATATTATCCTTTAGATATGTGAACTAAAATAACGTAGTGGACTAATCATTCGTATACTAACTAATTATTCATTGAAAAGCCAGCTGATAATGCATTAATATAGAGTTTGCCTAGGATTATTAGATAGAATTCAACTTTTAAACGCCGACAATCAGGCTGTTAATTCTGAATATAAAAATTGAACTCTACGTTAATTACTCATACATTAGGCATCGATTTTTTTAGCCCCTATTATTGGCCCTACTAGCAGTAGCATCAGCCAGATTTAAAATATATATACGGAAAAGTTATGCAAAAATATGAAGAGTTATTGGTTTCCTTAAGAAAAGTGACTAGAGCTATTGGTCTATATTCAAAAAAGTTATCCAAAGAAAGTGGGCTAACTAGTCCTCAGCTTATTGTTCTAAATGAAATTCAACAACATGGTGGTTGTATGGTCAAAGATATAGCTAAGAGCATTAATCTTAGCTCAGCCACGGTGACCAGTATTTTAGACAGACTTGAGGCACGTGCCTATGTCATTCGAGAGCGCTCAGTGACGGATAAAAGAAAAGTTGGTTTGTACCTTACTAGCCACGGAAAGGATGTAGTCAAAGACGCTCCAAGGCCGCTACAAGCGCATTTCATTAATCGTTTTGAAAAACTTCAGGAATGGGAGCAAACCCAGTTAGTCTCGACTATGCAACGTATTGCATGCATGATGGATGCAGAAAACTTAGATGCAGCCCCTATGTTAGAAGTGGGTGCAATCCAAGAAATAACGCCGATTGAGTAGTCTAGAATTCGCAGTCCAACGTATTAAATTGTTTAGAGCCATTATTCATGCAAAAAAAAGCGGATACAGCAGCCATACCTAAGGGTCGACTCAGTCGCTTTGGTAAACTTGGTTCTTTAGCAGGGCGTGTGGCTGGT
>CAZMDX010000056.1:0-10661 GCA_964564805.1 uncultured Pseudoalteromonas sp.
AAGCGACGGTCTTCTTTGCCCAAGGAACGAAGTGTAATATTCGTTTATTCCCAATATACGAAGACCTGGCCTGTACGATTAATGTGCAGATTACTGGGCGTACAAAGTCACAACTATTACAGTTATCAGAAGCGTCAAACGGTTAAACCTGATGACATGACGCAGCAAGAGTTGCAGGCCTGGGTAAATGATATCGCCAAGTTTAGCGATAACACCTATGGCGAACGAGGTATTCAAAAAAGTATTAAATTCACTGAGCTTTCCAGTGAGTCGCAGGAAAACAGCGCAATTGATAAAAGAAGCAGGTGTGTGGGTGCGTTATAAAAAGAAATATAAAGCCACCACCAACAGTGACCATAAAAATTCGATTTATGACAATGTGCTTAAGCAAGACTTTGTCGCACAAAAGCCTGACCAAGCTTGAGTGCAAGATATTACCTTCGTTTGGACACCAGAAGGCGAGTTAAATTTAGCGGTAATGATTGATTGTTATTCACGTAAAATCGGTGGCTGGAGTATGAGTTCAAGAATGAGGACCAGCTTAGTATGTGACGCATTCACCATAGCAATATCGCAACAACAACCGAAAGCAGGTTTGATAGTGCATTCAGACCAAGGTGTACAGTATGCCAGTAAAGATTATCACCACCTTATGAATACACGTGGTTTTACAAGCAGCATATGTACAAAAGGGGGTTGTTAGGACAATACTGCAGTAGAAAGCTTCTTAGGGAGCGATAACAAGAATGGATACATTGGCGCAATGACTCAACACGATTTAGCGCCCAACAGGATACCTTGAATTACATCACCATGTGTTACAACCGCCATAAACTTCATTCATACTTAAATCAAAAAAGTAGCTTAACTAGAGTGGCCGTCTTAGGTTGACCACGTCACAACGCGTCTTAAAACGATAGATATAAAATGGGACAGTTTCAAGATATGTATATTTTTGTGCGTGTTGTTGAAGTAGGCAGCATCACTAAAGCAGCTGTGAGAATGAATATTGCCAAATCAGCAGTAATTAAGCGATTATCTTAGTTAGAGCAAAAACTGGGTATTGAGCTAATAAATCCTACGACTCGAAAGTCTAGCATTACAGAATCAGGTCAGCGCTAATACCATCTTAGTCAGTTAATTGTTGAAGAAGCCGATGAACTAAACAGTCACACTGCTAGCAGTGAAATAGCATTAGAAGGGGCATTAAATATTGCGGTACCTTTATCGTTTGGATTGACTCACTTGACGCCTGCACTTGATTTATTTTTAAAGCAGCATACCGGCTTAAAACCAAACATACAGTTTTCTGACCATAAAATAGACCTTATTTAATAATCAACCTGAATGCTAAAAATTAATAACAACCATTAAACCGCGGATGAAAAAATAAAATACAGGAGCAGCGATTCAATAAGAATGACAAGAGATAATAGTTATAACCCTACTTATATTTTGTATTATAAAAATAATTAATTTAACATGAAAAATAAAAACCAGGCACCGTACTCGATAACCAACTAATTTTTATTTAACCTTAACAGTGAATATTATAAAGTATTCACCGTGTCTTATTAAAGTATTAAAATGCCGAAATCGATCCCCATATAAAAATTAAACCCATTTAAAAACAATGGATTAAATTAAAATATCACTTCTAATCGTATATAATTCATCAACGTAGCAAGGCACAGTTTTATTTTTAATTGAACGTTCAATTAATCAAATTTGATTTTAATTGGACGTTCAATTAACATAGCTGCGGTCGGCATACTATTCCCACACACTAGGAACGCTTATCAAAATACATTCAATAGGAACTTTTATGAAACCTCATTTACCCATGAAGCAAAGCATGATCGCACTATCTGTACTATCAGTATTATCCGCTATATCTGTAACCTCTCTGCCCGCTATGGCACAAGATAACAAAGAACAGCAAACGGATACCGAAACAGAAAAGCTAGAAACTATTCAAGTTACCGGCCGTAGCCTTTCTTATGCAAACAGCACTATCTCATCGGAAATGAAAAGACAGCAAACCCCTATGACTAGCGCGCTATCTATTATCGATAACCTGCCTGGTGTCTTAGTGAATGAAGGTGACCCGTTTGGATCGGACGAATGGTCAACCAGTATATCCATGCGTGGTTTTCAACTGGACCTGGCATCACAGCAAATTGGCATGACCGTAGATGGCATTTCCAACGGCAACTCTAACTATGGTGGTGGTACCAAAGCCAGTCGCTATATCGATACCGAAAATTTACGTAGCATCGAAGTATCTCAGGGTACAGCTGACATAAGCTCTCGTTCTAACGAAGCGTTAGGTGGCACACTTGACTTCACAACAATACGTCCACGTTTGGACGAAAAATTGACAGTCAGTACTACTCTTGGTCAATACAACGCAAGGAAATTTTACACTCGTTACGATACAGGCGAAATAGCAAAAGACACATTCGCATGGGTCTCTATATCAACCCAGCAAAATGATGACTATATGGGTGGTTCAATCACTAACTCACGAGATCATGCTGAAGGTAAAATTATCAGTCGTGTTGGCGAAGTCGATTTAACCGGTTATTTAAGCTATGACGACGCAGAAGAATATACGTACCAGCGCGTTTACGGCCTTGAACAATATGCGCAAGAACCTAACTGGGATGGTTTGACCAACAACTTTACGGGTGTGCCTTATCAGGACCAAGCATTCCGTGAAACTTGGGGTACTGAACGTGAAAACCTATTTGGTTATTTGCAAGCAGACTTCATGGTGAGTGAGGTTGAGGTAAGCACTAACCTTTATTACCATAAAAATGAAGGTATGGGTAAATGGATGCCGTATTACATGGCCGACGTTACCGATGACGGATCAGGTAATCCGCACTCTGAGCTAGACTCATCAACTACAGCATCTGGCGGCTCATCATTGGGCAGTATTTATTTTGTTAATCGTGACGGACAATCTTTGTCACCTAACGAAGGTTGTGTGAGCTCTATCGGCTACCCCTATGGCGGTGGTGGAGCAGAAATTGACCCTGGTTGTTATGAGCAAGGAGCGATGCCTGTCAGCTCTAATCGTCATAGCAACTATAACAAAGAACGTTTTGGCGTAAACGCCGACTTCATCTGGAACACTTCGATTGCGGGCATGGCTAATACTGTTCGCGGTGGTTTTTGGTATGAGGATTATCAGCGTGATGAAAACCGTACATGGCATAAAACGATTGATGCTGCAACCAGCCCTCGATATGAGAACACTCCTTACTGGACTCAGTACAGCCGTGAGTTTCCAGTCGAGACATTGATGTACTACGTTGAAGATGAGATAGATGCCGGTTTTGCTAAATTTCGTCTAGGTGCTAAGAAATTTAACGTTGACGTCAGCAAGGGTGATCAGTTTACCCCAGCAAATGACTTAAACGTATCATCTGATTCTGACGCCCTAATATCTGCTGGGTTTGTTGCCCCACTACCCTTGCGTGGTTTAGAGATATTTGGTGGTTATGCTGAAAACTTTGCAGCAATAAAAGACGGTGTTTTAGAGCGTGACGACACTGACGTGAGCCAAATAGAACCTGAAACAGCGGATAACATTGATCTTGGTTTACGTTATTCAACCCCTGGTTTCAACGCAAGCATCACTTACTACAACATAAAATTTGAAAACCGTATTACATTTGTTAGTAATGAAAGTGTTAACGGTATCGACTTCTTAGAAGCAGCTGCCGGTGGATACATCAATGACGGAGGTGTCGAGTCAGATGGTATCGAAGCATCATTAGACTATAGTCTTACAGATAATTTGGGTATCTATGTTTCTTATACTAAGAATGACTCTACGTATACGGACGAAGCATTCCTAGGCAACACCGTTCTGGGTAGTGCTCAGGACATGGCCGTAGTTAGCTTTGATTATACCAAAGGCGATTTTTATGCAGGTTTTAGCTCCAAATATGTGGGTGAGCGCTTCTTAGACCAAGCCAATACCCAGGAAACTGACGCTTATGTAGTGAGTGACTTGTACGTAGGTAAAACGGCATACGAGTTTGGTGGAGCCATTGAAAGCATGGAGCTGAGTTTCACTATAAACAATGTCTTCGACAAAAATTACCTTGGCACAATCGCACCTAATGCAGGTTGGATTGGTGCTCCGCGAACAGCGGCACTTAATGTTAAGTTTGTCATGTAAAAACATAATAAAGCCATATGCGATAATATCCGCATGTGGCTACTTTATGAGTACAAAAAGGCAGGGATATACATGTTGAGATCATTAACATATCTTACATTTATGTTTACCCTCGAAGCAGGGCTGATGCACTAGACAAGTATTTTATTTAGTTCATACTTATAACAAGATTACACCACTTCCCTTTTTAGTGGCATACCAGACGATGGCCATGACGCTTCTATTTTTGTTGGGGGATAACATTGATAACGAAAGTATGCAGGTACTGCAGGATTATCACTATAAGTTAGGTGAAAAAATTGGTTTTAAAAAGTTAATAGAACAAGCTATGCATCCTATTTTGCATAACCGCTATCTTAAATGAGCATTATTTTGATAGTAGCGATGCCGGTAATAATCATCCAAACAAAAAACTTCCACTAATTTATGCTCAATTTCTGAGATGAGTCTAATAATTTACTGTGCATAACCATAAATATGGCACTTACACTTTTTATCGGTATAGACGAAGCATTAAAATTATGTCCGTGTTTTATCTTAATGTCCCTCAAACAGAGACGCTAAAACCAAGATGCTATTGCCCTCGTTCGGTGCAGAATATTCTAAGCACCCAGCACCCAAAAACATAGCTCCTTAGAGCGTTAAAACAATATAAAGGCCAGTATTAACAGTGAAAAATATGACTGAGGCTCAAACAAGAGCTTAAAGAACCGATATAGAAAATAGCCTACAACTATCACCGACTCGGGCTGTTGGGCTAATGTTTCCTAAAACCGACACCGTTTGTTTTCGCCTGTTAATAAACATGAAGTGAATGGGCAGTATTTATAATATGATATTAATTAGTGGTGTAAATAACTAGTATCAGCAACTGGTGATAATAATTGAGGTGAAGTCAGCGGCTATGATAAAGACCTAAGTTTTCCAGCATGAGAAGTTACCTCTGGTGGTGTTATTATTTGTCCTTATTTGTTATAAACTAATAAGAAAAATGTCAGCCCAAATAAGCATCGTATCTATAACTTTACCCGTCAGCTTAACTAAAGCGAGCTCAATAGCGATTCAAAAAAAGCATCCCTCTTGGTCACTTTAGAGCTTAGTGATGAGGCAAGTGACGTATTTCAAAACATCAGTTCAGGCTATTAAAACGCCAGAACCTTACTAATAAACGATCTATGAGAGGAAGGCATGCCAAAAGTAGGAATGGGATCACTGCGTCGTCAACAATTGATTGATGCAACTATTCATGTTGTTGCTGAAGTCGGTTTGCAGGGGGCAACGATTAGTCTAATCTCTAAACGAGCAGGAATGTCATCTGGCATTATTAGTCACTATTTTGGCAGTAAACATGCGTTGATTGAGGCTTCTGTTCAATATCTGCTTTCACAACTTAAAATAGAGTATTCACCAGACAACCCTTATGACCGACTAATGAAGATCGTTGACCTGAATTTTTCAGATGTACAGCAGGCGGACGCCAGCACTAAAACATGGTTAAGTTTTTGGGGACAGTCTATGCATGATCCGGAGTTATTCCGCCTACAAGAGATCAATAAACGTCGTCTTGTCAGTAATTTACGTTATAGCTTTAAACAGTTGTTAGACCCTAAAACGGCCTTCGACGCCGCGGAAGTCACCGCAGCATTAATCGATGGTTTTTGGTTACGCTGCGCGTTGGGTCGCGCCGATCAAGAAAAATTTAACCGAGCCAAAGAATACTGCAAAAAATACATTAATGAAGTCCTTGAACAGCATACCGCTATTTAAATCATCGCCTGTCTAAATCTGAGTTATCGTTGCCAAAATATTACTTAGATACTTATTCGCGGCTGCTAAATTGTTATCTAATCACCAGCTCTAGGTCGACGGCATGGTTCGTTTATCATCAGTCTGAGCTCGGATCGCGCGAAATTCAGAACCCGCTTTCCACTTAGGCCATCGCGTTGAATCACCTAGGTCTCGTAATATTATATGGAACAGTTCAATGTCTTCAACCGCACCGCGTAGATCCCAATCGGCGCTCCAAGCATCGCAGGTCTGATGATAGCAGTTGCCAGTATAGTCAGAAATCCATTGATCACCCGCCGCACGACCGCCGTCAATCAAGTCGGCACCACCAGCGATACCCATAATCAGCAAGACCGGCACGCCTTGACGCGCTAAAGAAAAATGATCAGCACGAAAAAACAAACCATTCTCTGGTAAGTTTTCTGGGGTAACCACACGTAATTGAAGTGCTGCTGCCCGTGTCAGGTCGTCTTCCAGATCACTTTGGCCTTCACCAACTAAAATAACATCTCGTGCCGGGCCAGCAGTCTGAAGAATATCTAGGGTAAAATTAGCCACTGTTGAATGCAGTGGATAGATTGGTTTCATAGCGTAAGCAGCTGAACCCAGCAGACCACTTTCTTCTGCGGTCCATATCGCAAACACTACGCTGCGCGCCATTGGTTGTCCTAACTTGAGTACTCTTGCCAATTCAATCACGCCAGCCGTACCAAGTGCATCATCGTTAGCACCGGGGCGCACAGTGCGGCCCTGCAGATCGGGTACGCCATGACCATAAGCATCCCAGTGAGAAGACACCATTAATGTTTCGTCAGCTCTTGTACCGCCGGGCAATCGAGCGAGTACGTTTTGGGACTCGATTTTCTCGAAGGCAACATCAAAGCTTGCGCTCAAAGATGCTTGGGGTAATTCGAACGCAGAAAAATCATCACGTCGGGCAAGTCGTCGCTGCTCTTCAATATCTAGTCCTGCAGCAGTAAACAATGCAGTGGCTGCATCATAGTGAAGCCATCCTTGAAGCAAAGGTGGCAAAGGGCCATTAGTCTCGGCCAGTGCAAATTGATCACCCGGCGATGTGCCAGCCACGTTCCAACCATAACCCGCCGCCTTATTTTCATGGATCACCAACGCTGCTAGAGCCCCACGGCGTGCGGCTTCCTCATATTTATAAGTCCACCGACCATAATATGTCATACGCTTATTACCAAAACGGCCAGCTACCCGCTCGTCAGCTGAGGCTGAAAAATCTGGATCGTTCACCAAAAATACTGCGACTTTACCCGTCAGATCAATATCACCAAAATCATCCCAGTCTCGCTCAGGTGCGCTGGCACCAAAACCAACAAATACGAGAGGCGCATTATTAATATCGACTGTATCAACAGCCCTCACCGTGCTGACCGAGACATCAATACCTTGTTGCCATGTTTGACTCGTATCACCTATCGCGACACTCAAATTGCCGTTTTGAGACAATTGGGTATGAATTAAGGACACTGTATGAGTCCATGTGCCGTCTACGCCACCGGGCTCAAGGCCTATAGACTCAAACTGATCAATCAGATAAGCCACTGTCTTGACCTCCCCTGGTCCACCGGGGGCTCGCCCTTCAAACTCATCTGAAGCTAAAACTTTGACGATATCCGATAGACGCTGGCTGTCTATACCTACTACCGCTGTTTTGGTGACCTCAGTGCTATCCATTTTATTGTCGATAGCAGATTCTATTTTTTTGGAGCAGGCGCTGATACCGACCATTAAGATAAGACTAAGACAAAACGGGTTAAAACGGCTCATAATTATGTTTCCTGGTTAAAGTTGAAAGCGTGGCACAAACCCGCCCAACTTACATGCTACCTCAGAACAAAGAATTCATGGGAGATTTTAAAATAATTTAGGCTGATTTTCGCAAAAAATAAGCCTTATATAAATCTTAAAACTTAATCAAAACGCGCTGCATAAATCAAAAAAACCCAATATAAATAATAACACTATCAAATTTTGAATATTATAATTAAACGTAATAAGCACTCCCCCGACTCTAGGCTAAAATATTAGAAGATCGTGGGTTAATAAAGATGGCCAGCTGGGTCAAATCTGTTTGGCTTCATCTAAATGGCGACTCAAAATATCATCTTCTTGACGATTACCAAACTTAAAGACGGCTAGAAAAGTACAGGCTCATTAAAGAGCCTTTCCAATGCTAAAAGAAAGTTTATAAACTATTATTGAGACAGAATTTAAAGATTGCAATTTGTTTTATTGGAGACCAATGAGCAAGAAAACCATTCTGGTTGTGGACGACACGCCAGTGAATGTTGACATATTGACTGGCTTTCTTGGCGGTACATATAATATAAAGTCTGCGGGCAATGGAGTCCGTGCACTGGAGGCCGCACAAAGGAATCCACCACATCTAATTCTTTTGGATATTATGATGCCCGAGATGGATGGTTATGAAGCCTGTCGACGTTTTAAGACAAATCCTGATACTAGTGAAATCCCGATTATTTTTATCACCGCAAAAACAGAGCGAGAAGACATAGTTAAGTGATTTTAAATTGGCGCTCAAGACTATGTCACTAAACCCTTCAATCCTCATGAATTGCTGGCGCGCATCCAGACTCACCTTTCTTTACATGATAAAAATCAGGAATTACACAAAGCAATTACCACTCAAAACGAGTTGAACCAACGCTTAATCGAAAGTGGTATGCAACTCTTAAGGGTGGCAAAAAAATTATCAAAATATCTCTCACCGCAAGTCTACAGCTCTATTTTTGAGGACGAAACACAGGTCGAACTCGGCGCAACTAGCAAACCGATATCAGTTATGTTCTCAGACATTGTGGGATTCACATTCTTCTGAGAAGATGGTTCCTAGTGACTTGGCAGCATGGCTAAACAATTATTTGAATGCCATGGCGGCAATCACGATAAAGTGGGAGGGTACACTTGATAAGTATATCGGCGACGCAGTAATGGTATTCTTTGGCGATCCCAAAACACTAGGCGCCAAACAAGACGCACTCAATTGTGTGCAGATGGCGATTGAGATGTCAGTGAAAGCTGAAATATGGGTGCTCAGGTACGCTTCGGCATTAATTCTGGCGACTGCACTGTTGGTAACTGCGGCAGCGTTGAACGAATGACCATACGATAATTGGTCCAACGTCAAGGGCATTGAGCGAGAGCTCATAACATACTGGGTTAACCTTTGTTCTGAGTTAACTTGTCAGACAATCTATAAAGCCAGAGGTAAGAGTGATGAGAAGTATTGCGTTGATTGATTGAAATAGAATATTGTTACATTGATAGATGATTTTATAATTAAAAATAATTTTAAATACGTCACCACGAAACTAAAAACGTAACAAGGACGTGTTAGCGGCCTCGGCGAACTCGGCTTTTAGGATAAAATTTTTAGAAAATATTATCACCTACATAACCCAACCTACGTGCCGAAATTTAGTCGTAGCTTCACTCTAAATACTTTGATAATTAGACTTTATCTCATAAATTCATTAAACATTTTTACCCTTCGCTTTTCTGCTATTTAGCCAACTTACCAATAAGATTTACCAAGTCACCCGTCATAATATTTTGAATCTCCCTCAGATATTCAATCTTAATTTTTAGTGTGCAAATGGATAAGACCGGGGTGGTTATGAGGCAAAGAATTAGCTTCCATTTATTTGGTGGGGATATCTGGCATTTATCAGATTTATAGGCACACCTGTCTCTTATTGATAATAAATAGATGACTTGTTACGAAGCCTGCAACGGTTTTTCTTTACTCATTTATCGAATACGTCATTGACCTGTTCGGCGTTTAAAACTACTTATTATTTGTTGTGCCCATGCTGCATAACAAAATTATTTTCAAACTCTGTTGTCAAGGTGATCGACTGTTCAGCTGGTGAACTTAGAAGTTAAAGTATCTGCTATTGTTGATGGCCAATATGCCCTAGCTTACCGTTCCTGATTAATCTGCCCTAGACCACACCAAAAGGGTATCAATAGATCTGTAGTGAGCTGATTTATAGATTCTAAGATTGAATACTGGTGTCATCAGAAGTTTTGGAGTGCCCGCTACCTTGACTTGAGTTGAATTGAATTGAAGTCAACATAGGCCATGCACGCAATGATTGCGGCTCATCTAGTCAGGCTTGTAATTTAAACCGTTCATCACAGAACTCGCCAGACCAATCATCTTTTTATTGGCTTTCGTGGCTATGTATTCATTTAGTGTTGTGCATGAGCCAGCTAATGTCATGAAAGTACATTCGATACTCAGTTATGGTGTTATGTATGAACAGCGGTGAGGAAAGTTTTGTTTATTTTCACTCGGCATCCGTTAGTTTTAAAAGAGTCGTTTGGATAAGTAAAAACGCAACGACAAAGAAGCGCTTACAATTATAAATGTTATGATTTAAAAAAAAGGCTATGCCAGTAATTTCAGAGTTAATTATTGCAACTGGCTACTGATAACAGCCATAAATATTTAATCAGGCATTGCTCTGAGAATAGTGAAAAAAAATCTAAATAAAAATATGGAAGGCGTTATTACTCATATCTGCTTTAGATAAAAATGGAGTAATGGAGTAATGGAGTAATGGAGTAATAGAGTAATAGAGTAATAGATAATATAAACGTGCTCTATTTACTATAAAATAAG
>CAZMDX010000057.1:0-6577 GCA_964564805.1 uncultured Pseudoalteromonas sp.
CTATGAAAAATTGTTGTTAGAAGTAATGTTAGGTAACCAAGCCTTGTTTGTTCGCCGTGATGAAGTAGAAGCCGCATGGAAGTGGGTTGATGGTATCCTTGCTGCTTGGAAAAACAGCAACGAACCACCTGAACCTTATCAGGCTGGTACATGGGGGCCAGTAGCGGCAATTGCCCTGCTAGCTCGTGAAGACAGAGCTTGGTATGAAAGTCGAATAGGTAAAAAATAATGGCACTAACACAATCTAAATTTAGAACAACAGCACAACTTAACACTGCATTTTCTCGTAAAATCATTAAGCTTCTTAGAGATGGGATAGATGAAAATGGCCGAGCAAGTTTAGTTGTATCTGGTGGGCGAACCCCTGCAGAGCTTTTTAATACTTTGTCACAATCAAACTTAGAATGGGACAAAGTAGACATTAGCTTGGCAGACGAGCGTTGGGTGGAAAATACCGACGATGCATCAAACGAAAAAATGCTCCGTAGCAAACTTTTAATAAATAACGCTGCAAATGCAAACTTTGTATCCTTGAAAACTCAGCATAGCGATGCTGCAGATGCGGTATTAACATGTACCACAAATCTACAAAAAATGCGTACTCCGTTTGACGTACTGATTTTGGGCATGGGAGAAGATGGCCATACTGCGTCGTTGTTTCCTTGCTCAGAGCAAATTGCCCAAGGTCTCGATCTTGAGTCAGGTGATACATTTATTGCCGTTCAGCCTACAAGCGCACCAAATCAACGTATGTCACTGACCTTACCTGCATTATTAAATAGTAATCAGATATTTTTGCATCTCACTGGTGAGAGCAAAAAAGATGTGTTAAATACAGCTCTGTCAGATGACGACGCCCTAGTTATGCCAATTCGAGCCGTCATCAACAACGCTGATGTCGAGCTTTTGTGGGCACCCTGATTAAATTTTTTTTATAGGAAAGATCCATGAACTCAGTTATCCAAGAAGTCACAGACCGAATTATTCAGCGTAGCCAGGCCTCGCGTAAAAGTTATTTAGAAAAAATTGAAAGCGCTCGTTTGCATGGTCCACATCGTGGTGTGTTGTCTTGTGGTAATTTAGCTCATGGGTTCGCAGCTTGCGGTACGGAAGATAAGTCTGACTTGCGTAGCATGACCAAGTCGAATATCGCGATAGTGTCATCTTATAACGATATGCTCTCAGCTCATCAACCTTATGAGGTATTTCCGACTCAATTAAAAAAAGCGATTAATGCAGTTGGCAGTGTTGCCCAATTTGCTGGTGGTGTTCCTGCTATGTGTGATGGGGTGACCCAAGGTACGCCGGGTATGGATTTGAGCTTGATGAGCCGTGATGTTATTGCAATGGCGACCGCTGTTGCGCTTTCGCACAATATGTTTGATGGCACCTTGATGTTAGGTATTTGCGATAAAATTGTCCCTGGCTTATTGTTGGGTGCATTAAGTTTTGGTCACCTGCCAACAGTATTTGTTCCGGCAGGGCCCATGCCTTCGGGGCTTCCGAACAAAGAAAAGGCGCGTGTGCGTCAAGCTTATGCCGAAGGTAAAGTTGGCCGTGAAGAATTACTCGATGCTGAATCAGAGTCTTATCACTCAGCTGGCACTTGTACTTTCTACGGTACCGCCAATAGTAATCAATTGGTGGTAGAGATTATGGGACTACATCTTCCAGGTTCATCATTTGTCAATCCCGGCACACCACTGCGTGATGCATTAACAGATGCTGCAGCAAGACAAGTTACCCGTATTACTGATTTAGGCGATACTTATCGTCCCATTGGCCACATAGTTGATGCTAAAGCCATAGTTAATGGCTTGGTAGGTCTTTTGGCGACGGGTGGTTCAACCAATCACACTATGCATTTAGTCGCAGTGGCTAGAGCTGCAGGGTACATCGTTAATTGGGATGATTTTGCCGATATTTCCAGTGCAGTGCCTTTGTTAACCCGCATCTATCCTAATGGTTCAGCCGACATTAACCACTTCACTGCAGCAGGCGGAATGGGGTTACTGATCAGAGAACTGCTAGAAGGCGGCTTATTGCATAACGATGTATTAACTATATGTGGCCAAGGTTTAGAGCAATATACTAAAGAACCTATGTTAGATAATGGTGAGTTGGTATGGCGTGATGGACCCACAGAATCATTTGATAAACAAGTTGTTGCCAGTGTCGATGAGCCATTTAAGGTTGATGGTGGTTTATCTGTTTTATGCGGCAATTTAGGTCGTGCGGTAATGAAAACTTCTGCACTAAAAGAGCCCCACTGCAAAATCACAGCACCCGCAGTAGTATTTGAAGATCAATTTGAATTGCATGAAGCGTTCAAAGCAGATCAACTGAACAAAGATTGTATCGTTGTGGTGCGCTTTCAAGGACCATCTGCTATCGGTATGCCTGAGTTACATAGCTTGACACCACCGCTAGCAGTATTGCAAGACAGGGGATTTAAAGTGGCATTAGTGACTGACGGACGTATGTCTGGCGCATCAGGTAAAGTGCCAGCGGCTATCCACGTCACACCCGAAGCCATAAAAGGCGGTATATTAGCCAAAGTGCAGACTGGCGATATATTGGAATTAAATACTGAGACCGGTGCCATGGATATTCTTGTTAGTGAACAAGATTTAGCCAAGCGCGAAGCTAAGATGCCTGATGTGGCAAAACATCAAATTGGCATGGGTCGCGAAATGTTTGCTGGTATGCGTTCAACATTAACCGGTGCAGAGCAGGGAGCTTGCTCGTTGTTTGTCGGTCAGGACTAATCAGATGGCAAAATTTGTTGCAGATGTAGGCGGAACCAATATTCGTTTGGCACAAATAGAAAATGGTTCACTGAGCCATATTAAAAAATATTTGTGCAGCGATTATAAAACTATAAGCGCTGTTATTGGAACATATATGGCTGAATTCCCAGAGCTAAAATTTAGCGCGGGTTGTTTGGGTGTTGCTTGTCCCGTGAATGGTGATGTGATTTCTATGACTAATAATCACTGGCAGTTTTCTATCTCTCAACTACAAGCAGAGCTAGGTTTAGATTGGTTGGGTGTGATCAATGATTTTACCGCTGTTGCCCATGCCGTTACTGTATTGAGCAATCAACAAAAAGAGCAAGTTGGGCAAGGTCAAGTCAACGAATTAGATAACATTGCTGTGTTTGGACCTGGTACTGGTTTAGGCGTTAAACACTTAACCCATACTGGCAGTGGCTGGTTAGCATTAGACGGTGAAGGTGGACATGTAGATTTTGCTCCAGTGGACGATGTCGATATTTCTATATGGCAGTTCTTAACTGGTAAATTAGGCCATGCATCTGCTGAGGAAGTGCTATCAGGACGTGGTTTGGTGCATATCTACCAAGCTATTGCTAAGCACAAAGGATTATTAGCTCCATTGGATGATCCAGCTGATATCACCGAACGAGCTCTTGATGGTAGTTGCGCATTAAGCGTGGCTACGCTGACACAATTCTGCAAGATTTTAGGCAGTTTTGCAGGAAACTTGGCCCTTAATTTAGGGACACGTGGTGGTGTGTATATTGGAGGCGGTATTGCTCCTCGTTTCACTAATTTTATTAAACAAAGTGATTTTCGGGCGCGATTTGAGGCTAAAGGTCGATTTCGTGACTATGTAGCTTGCATACCGACTTTCATTATTACCGAGCCGGATCATGGTTTGATTGGTGCTATGGCTTATTTAAATCAAAATTGTAAAGGTTAAAGCAATGACAAAAAATTGGAAAATGACAGCAGAAGAAATATTCAACCAAGGGCCTGTTGTGCCTGTATTGGTGATAAAGGATGTTGAACATGCTGTGCCACTGGCTAAAGCGCTCATTGCTGGTGGAATACGTGTATTAGAAGTCACTCTACGGACAGATGCAGCGCTAGAAGTCATTGCCAGAATTGCCAAAGAAGTACCCGAAGCCATTATTGGTGCAGGTACAGTAACTAATCGAACTCAGTTGCAACAAGTTATAGATGCAGGTGCAAAGTTTGCTATTAGCCCAGGACTCACCTCTGATTTGCTTAAAGCTGGTAACGAGGGCAGTATTGCGCTTATTCCTGGGATCTCATCTATTTCAGAATTGATGACTGCTGCGGACCATGGTTACACACATTTAAAATTCTTCCCTGCCGAAGCATCAGGCGGTGTGAAAGCTCTAAAAGCCATTGGTGGCCCATTTCCTGATATTAAGTTTTGTCCAACAGGTGGGATAAGCCCAAGCAACTACAACGATTATTTAGCTCTGCCTAATGTGAGTTGTGCTGGGGGCTCTTGGTTAGCGCCAGAAGATGCGATGGTCAATGGTGAATGGGATAAAATCACAGAGCTTGCTAAACAAGCGGTTGCTGGCGTTAAAGAACTCTGTTTGTAATTTAGATAATAAAAAAGTCGCTTCAGCGGCTTTTTTATTGAGTGTTATTTATAGAGTAAATAACACTCAAATTGGAAAATTATTAGTTTCTAATCAGATGTTTGTTAATGTTTTGCAAATGTACCATTCTAAGTCTCGAAATTAATTATCTTGAACTCGAGCTTCTTTGAAAATTCTATTATGGATGACGGGTGGCTAATTTAAAGCATTTACATTTGGCAGGATTAACATTGTGCAACCCTACTAAATTCAGCTGATAATTGGCGAGCTTTGAGTCGAGAAGATATCAAAAAATCAGCTTTTATGAATGAAGATTGTAGGTGATTTCGGTAGTAATTAACGTGGATGTTATGTCAATTACTGCTTTCATGCAGGTAAAATTATTTTACTAAAAGTCAGCCAATTAGGGTATTAAAATATAAACTATCTTAGATGTTTTGTGGTGTCTTTACTTTTTAAAAAAGAGTTTGAGTAAATTATTATACTGTGATGTAGATATCTTTTAATTTTTTTTGCTCGATGATTACAAGGAAGTATCAAATGAAATTATCACACCTCTTTAAAATATTGTTTTTAACTTCATCATTATCAGCACATGCTGATGTTGTTACTATTGAATCAATTACTTCAAAATTAATCACTCAAACGCCTATAGCCCCCCACCTTTTTGGTTCAACCACTTCCTCGCCAGAGGATATTGAACCTATCGTTGATTGGGAAAAAAATAAAACGCGGATCAACGATTGTAAGTATTTGGAGATGACTTTTTAGGTGATGCTATTGATCCGCATACAGGCTCTTTGGTTTTTTCACATACTGATATAGAGTTACTCGGCAACTCAAAACTTAGGGTGGCATTGTCACGTCAAAGAGCATCGGGCTCTACTTATAAAGATGGCGTAGATGCAGAGTTTGGTGACTGGACTCTTTCTGTGCCGCGTATCACAGTAACCTCTTTAGATGCACGTCCATGGACAGGTCAGCGTTGTACAAAAAGATCCAATGAAATTCTTACTCGCTACAACAACCGAAGTAGTTATTTGCTCCCTAGAGATTATTCAAATGGCGTAACAATGCAGATCCCAGGGCAGAGTTCGCAACAACTTTTAGAAGACACTGGTGCGGCGATATGGCCACCTTTGGCTATAAAGGTAACGAAACAAAATTGGTACTTTACGTGTATCAATGCATCTGATGGAGGACAAGGTTTTATGGGGCACGCCCCAAGCGGTGAAACTTATAGGTTTGATCGTGCTTACGTATTAGATGCCCCTAGAATGGGTTCCATTGGCGCAAACCCAACAGAGAGAAACGATTACATATTAGCGGCAACACAAGTAAAAGATGTCAACGGGAATTATGTTAATTATACGTATGATGTCTCGAATCGGTTAAAGTCTATTATAGCTAAGGATGGCCGAAATATTACCCTAAATTATTCTGGATCATCAAAACTGGTCTCCTCAGCCACCGCAGCTGGAAAAAGATGGACCTATTCATACAGCACAAATCAATATAGACGTGACGAATGGATGCCGGGTTTTCAACAATCTCTAAGAGGAAAAGTGTTGTCTAAAGTGACGCAACCTGATGGCAGATATTAGACGATTGATCTCGAAAAAATGACAGCAACAGCAGCCCCCGCCGGCAGAGACTACTGTCAGAAATGGCAACACACCTTATCAATCACACATCCTTACGGAGCAACTGGAACCTTTAAATTGAGGGATACCGAGCATCGAAACGTTTTTGCCAGTCGGATAAGGCGTACTGAAAATTGCTTGAGTGGAGAGCCAGATGCCGGTGGTGGTGGTGGTTATTTTCTAAATACCCCTCAGCAGAATACGATTGAATCATTCCAAAAAACTGCTGGCCCGGGTACCTTAAATACCGCTTGGATGCTAACTTAAACAGGCAACTTAAACAGGCCACCCATAATAATTTGACTGTTTTTTGTTCTGCGCTAAGCTTTAATAATACCAATTGAAATAGCATAAATTGAAAGGAGTCACTTATGCCCAAGTCTCGTTCATCTCAGGTCAGCCTCATTGATACCGCCTATTACCATTGTGTTTCACGATGTGTGAGGCGAGCCTATTTATGTTGTGTTGACGAATATTCAGGTACGAGTTACGAGCACAGACGGGCCTGGGTCGAAGATAAGGTATTTTGGTTATCGTCGGTATTTGCCATTGG
>CAZMDX010000058.1:0-13260 GCA_964564805.1 uncultured Pseudoalteromonas sp.
CATGGACTCTGCTTCTTCTTGCTCGCTGGTTTCGTCTTCATTTTCATTGCTAGCTGGTGATTCATCGTCAATTTTCGACACACCGTGTGAAATATAATTAACCACATCTAAACGTGTCACATCAGATTTTTTTAGGACATAAACAGCTTGAGACTCTTGCTCACTGAAAATGGCTACTAACACGTTTGCTCCAGTGACCTCTTCTTTGCCCGATGATTGCACATGGAACACTGCACGTTGCAGTACACGCTGAAAACCTAGCGTAGGCTGAGTTTCTCGTTCCTTACCCTCTTCGTCTAATAATAAAGGAGTGGTGTCTTTAACGAAATCAGTAAGTTCTTGTTTGATTGACTCAATATTAGCACCACAAGCCTTTAACGCATCTTTAGCGGCTTTATTATCAAGCAAGGCAAGTAATAGATGCTCTACCGTCATAAACTCATGACGATGCTCTCTAGCAAAAATAAACGCTTCATTAAGCGTCTGCTCTAAATCTTTATTTAACATTAGAATGCCCTCTGACTACTAGCCTATTCGATGATGATATTTTTCTGAATCCAAACATCACACTTGCTCCATGGTACACATGAGCGGATGTTGGTGTTCTTTTGCGTACCGACTAACCTGCATCACCTTAGTTTCTGCAATTTCTGCAGTATATATGCCACAAACAGCTCTTCCGTGGTAATGAACTGTAAACATTACTTGCTGCGCTTTTTCACCATCTAAATTAAAAAATCGCATGAGCACGTCAATTACAAAATCCATTGGTGTGTAATCGTCATTGTTAAGTAACACCTTAAACATAGGTGGGGGAGCGGCTTTTTTCTTTACCGCATCAATTTCTTTTAGACGATCAATATCGATGATATTATCTTTACTCATAGTTCACTTATTTAGCCCAAATAATTTAAGATAATTTCCTGTATTAGTCACTATTATTGATACATAGCGCCTATACGATTTTAATAAAATATCAAATTCAGCTTGACAAAAACAGGTTAAAAAACCTACATTTTAAATTGACGGTTGTATTGAGTAGTTAATACGTCAATCCCTCAATATAGTGTGGGGGCAAAGTTGCATTAGTTCAAGGGATTAAAAGGAAGCAGAAGTATGGCAATCGGCAAGGTAAAATGGTTCAACAATGCCAAAGGTTTTGGCTTTATTGTTCCTGATGATGGCGGTGATGATATATTCGCACATTATTCAACAATTCAGATGGAGGGCTACCGCTCTCTCAAAGCAGGCCAAGAAGTAAAATATGAAGTGCAGCAAGGCCCTAAGGGGTTGCATGCAGAGAATATTGATTTTAATGGTGAGCCTGAAAGATAGTTTATTATCTGACATATAAAAAGCAGACTTTTAGTCTGCTTTTTTGTTTTCGCTTAAATTGCATTTTTTGTAACGCCCTGTAAACAGGGCATATACTGATTAAACAGCAGCTATTATTTCATTGAATGTAGCACTGGGGCACATTGCTTGAGTTAATAAGGCATCATCAGGGTAGTAGTAACCACCAATGTCAACGGCTTTACCCTGAGTTGCATCAATTTCCGCCATGATTTTGCTTTCATTGACAGACAACGATTCAAATAAAGGTTTAAATTTCGCAGCTAACTCCTGATCATCATTTTGATTAACCAACGCTTCAGCCCAGTACAGAGCTAGATAAAAATGACTTCCTCTGTTATCCAACTGACCCGCTTTTCGTAAGGGTGATTTACCTTCAGTCAATAGCTTTTCTGTTGCAAGATCTAGAGCAGCGGCTAAAGCTTTTGCTTTGCTATTTTTAGTTTTAAGCGCTAAATCTTCAAAAGACACTGCTAAGGCTAAAAACTCACCAAGTGAATCCCAACGCAAATGGCCCTCTTCAACAAATTGTTGAACGTGTTTTGGTGCAGAACCACCGGCTCCAGTTTCAAATAATCCACCACCAGCCATCAAAGGCACAATAGACAACATCTTAGCACTGGTACCCAATTCTAGAATTGGAAATAAGTCAGTAAGGTAATCACGAAGAACATTACCTGTAACAGATATAGTATCTAAGCCACGTATTGCACGTTCCATTGAAAAACGCATTGCACGAACAGGAGACATGATAGATATGTCTAAACCATTTGTATCGTGATCTTTAAGATATTCTGCTACTTTTAAAATCATCTGAGCATCGTGTGCTCTTTCATCATCCAACCAAAATACGGTTGGCATACCGGAATGACGAGCTCTGTTGACTGCAAGCTTGACCCAATCACGAATAGGGGCATCTTTGGCTTGACACATTCTCCAGATATCACCCTCTTCTACAGCATGCTCAATTAAGATCATGCCATCTTGATCGATAATTTGCACTTTACCGTCACTGGTCATTTCAAAAGTCTTATCGTGCGAACCATACTCTTCAGCTTTTTGCGCCATTAAGCCAACGTTTGGCACAGTTCCCATTGTGGTGGGATCAAATGCACCGTGAGTTTTACAGAAGTTGATAGTTTCTTGATAAATTGTGGCATAAGTACTTTCAGGTATCACCGCTTTGGTGTCATGTAACTTTCCATCCGGTCCCCACATTTTTCCAGAACTTCTTATCATCGCTGGCATAGAGGCATCGACAATAACGTCACTAGGTACATGTAAGTTTGAAATGCCCTTGTCAGAGTTAACCATAGCGATGGGAGGACGATTAGCATAACAAGCATTGATGTCATGCTCAATTTCAGCTCTTTGCGACTGTGGTAAGGTCGCTATCTTATCATACACACTGCCTAAACCATTATTAGGGTTAACACCTAACTCATCAAATAATGTTTGGTGCTTATCAAATAAATCTTTATAGAAAACCTTAACACAATGACCAAACACAATTGGATGAGACACTTTCATCATGGTCGCTTTAACATGCAACGAAAATAAAACCCCAGTGTTTCTGGCATCTTCAATTTGTTCTTCAAAGAATTCACATAAAGCTTTTTTGCTCATAAACATGCCATCAATCACTTCGCCTGCTAACAAATCTACTTTTGACTTGAGCAAACTGACTTTCCCAGATTTGTCAGTGAACTCGATATCTACATGGCCTGCTTTGAGCACCGTAACTGATTTTTCACCCGAGTAAAAATCACCTTCACGCATATGTGCCACGTGAGTTTGAGAGGCTTGACTCCAAGCTCCCATTGAGTGCGGATTACGTTTAGCATAATTTTTAACTGCAATTGGCGCACGACGGTCAGAATTACCTTCACGTAATACTGGATTTACAGCACTGCCTAATACTTTACCGTAACGGGCTAAGATATCTTTTTCATCATCTGTCTGAGGATCTTCAGGGAACTCAGGCAAAGCAAAACCTTTGTCTTGTAACTCTTTTATAGCGGCTCTTAACTGAGGAATAGAAGCGCTGACGTTAGGAAGTTTTATTATGTTAGTTGATGCTTCTTGTGTCAAAGCGCCTAATTCAGCTAGGGCATCTGGTACTTGTTGATTGGCTGGAAGAAGGTCGCCTAATACAGACAATATACGTGCTGCTAAGGAAATATCAGTTAATATAACTTCAATCCCTGCACTTGAACTAAAGTTGCGAATAATGGGAAGCAGTGAATAGGTAGCAAGTGCCGGTGCTTCGTCCGTTTTAGTGTAGATAATCTTTGACTTGGAAATCGTCATTATAAGCCTCATGTTAATGGCAAAGCACCGACAAACCATCGTTTGCGCATTTTAGAAATTAGCAAACTCACGACTATTTACGCTATGGATTGGTGTTTTGTACCGAAGTTAAAAAATTTTAAATTTGATCTGATCTAAACAGCTTTTATCAAAAAAGATAGCAAATGATATATGGATTGATCGATTAAGTACAAGTTTTGCTTGCAAATTTTCTGCTGTAAATCACACTTTCACATAATAATGTCCACCAATTAATCAACTTGTGAACAAAATCAGTAAATAAATATGTCAAATAAACCTAACTTACGCTTCAATAAACTAACGACTAAACCCGCAATGTCTTCTGTGAAAAAAACGCGAATTATTCTGTTTAACAAACCTTTTGATGTACTGACCCAGTTCACAGATCAGGCCGGCAGACGAACCCTCAAAGATTTTATACTTATACCAGAAGTTTATGCCGCTGGGCGCTTAGACAAGGACAGCGAAGGGTTATTAGTGCTCACCAATGACGGTAAGTTGCAAAACAAACTCGCTTCACCCAAACATAAGACAGCCAAAGCTTATTGGGTTCAAGTAGAAGGTATCCCCAAGCTTAAAGATATACAACAACTGCGCCAAGGCGTTAACCTAAAGGACGGTATGACACAGCCTGCTAAGGTAGACTTAATTAGTGAGCCCGACATATGGGATCGAAATCCACCGGTACGTTTCAGGCAAAACAAGCCTACCAGTTGGTTATGCATTACGATTACTGAGGGCAGAAATAGGCAGGTTAGGCGAATGACAGCGTATATTGGATTTCCTACATTAAGATTAATTCGTTACAGCGTTGGGGATTGGAGCATCGAAGGAATTGGCAATGGGGAGTATATTGAGGTTTGAGTGAGAAAAACTTTGCATGACTGTTAAATATTGAACGCGCAGCTGCAGTTTTAAAAACCATCCTTACATGTATACATGTAAACAAAGCAAATAAATTTAAATAGTGGGGGAATTAAGATCCTACCTTGCATAAACCTTTTGCTAAATTTACAAATTTTTGTGTGTGACTGGTGAATACTCATTTAAAGTTACTCATCAAAAAATTAACTTATGCTGTCTTTCCCTTCTAGGCATACAAATTTGATGGTATTAGTATTTTAAGGTTACCTTTTATTTTGCCTCTCTCTATTTTTTAGCTTGAGTGAGCAGTTTTATTGCCCCTCTTCATCACAGCTTTTCTTAGTACAACCATGGTTAACTTTACCAAATATCCAAGAATATCTGATTAATATTCAATGAATGTCTATATAAATCATTCAATTTCACTAAATTTATATCAGTAGACGTGCAATTGACCTTCGATTCGTTAGACTGCTGCGCTTTATACCTTATCAGTCATAACATGCGTCTACTAAAAACTGCCATACATCCTGATGCTGATACTACTAGCTCTTTTATATTTAGCCGTCAAGCCACTCGAGCTATCGTGTTAAATGGTGAAAATATTCTGATGCTTTATACACAACGCTACCAAGATTACACTTTACCTGGAGGCGGTATTGATAAAGGAGAAGATATTGTTGAAGGGCTGATCCGAGAATTAAAAGAGGAAACAGGTGCCAAAGGCATCACTAATATTGCACCTTTTGGTCGTTATGAAGAATTTCGTCCATGGTACAAAAATAATCTTGATACCATGCACATGAATTCATTTTGTTTTACTTGCAGCGTTGATGAAGAATTAGGTGAAACACAGCTTGAGAAGTATGAGATACACAACGGCATGCGTCCAGTATGGTTAAATATTCATGACGCAATTATTCACAATGAAAACACCATGAAAAATACCGACAAAAAAGGTTTTTCAATTGAACGGGAAATATTTTTACTAAAACTCATTATTGATGAGTTAATTTGATAAAATTGTCCAACCTTTTTAATTTAAGCGTCAACTCAAAATTAAAGGTACATACATTTCAAAATTATCAAAGGCTTGGCTGCGCAGCAGATAACACAATCGTGATGGTTAAACATTACAACATCATGTATCTAGAACTAAATTAAAAACATCAACTAAATGATTTGGGGGTATGCTTAATGTGTAAGGCTAGTTTTAAACTAGTTTTTTTTGGCCTTATTAAATCTAAACGTCTTCTTCTCTGTCATTTTTTTTCGCGAATTCTTTTGAACCAGTACCTAAAATATTTTTACCTTTGACTTAGTCATCCCTCAGAAATATTTATTATTATTTAAATATGCACCTTTTAAGTACCCAATTACTGCTCATTTTATTACTCATTTTATTACTCATTATTTTTTTGGATAACATGTAAAGCTATGAGTAAATGAGGATCTGTAGATTGATTTGTGTTTCTTTCATACGATACGCATCTTGAACGGTATTATGAACTTTTCCGATTTAATAGCACATGTCACTATAAGTGAACTAGGCAATAGAATAAAAACCACCCGACTCAATTTCAAATGAACCAAAAAGCATTAGCTCGAAAAGCAGGGTATTTATCAAGACTCTCACTGATGGCGAGAAGTGGAAATCAACGCTTGGATCTACTATAGCCATTTTAATAGTCCTTAAAGTAACGCGGCCGCTATTTTTATACTCAAGCAACAAATATTACCAGCTTAATTAATAAAGCTGCGGCATAAAAAAAGGGCCCATCGCCACTCAAAAATAGTGTCCAAACTATGGACATACTAAAGTTAGTAGTGAAGATTAGGTGCAAATATACAAATTAAGCACAGTAAGTTATAAAACATAAAATTAGATAAGTGCGTTTGTATGCCTCCCTAGTTTGATCAAAGCGAGCATTAAGTTATCAAGAATAAAATGTGTTTAACTCAGGATTAGCTCATTTTCCTGAATAAAACTGATTACTTTATTAAATTTACCCGTACTTTTAGTCATATTTATTTCACGTTGGCTTTAACAATGTACTAAAAATAGATGCCATTAAGGCCAGCTTAAAATTTTACTTAATTACTTACTACTACCAACCAGATGGTCATCTGATAAACAAACATTAGATAATATTTATTGTTTTAAAAATCTAAGACCTATATCTAGCCAACAAGATATATACGTCTTAAATCGTATCATCGATGTTGTACTATGCTGATGATAACGCCGCTATAGAACAAACATTGCCAAGCTTTTATACAGTATTCCCTTTAAAAGTATGTCGTTATAAATGTCGTATAAAAGACGATAAGAATACTAAACCAGTAAATTATAAAAAAGTATTGAAAAGAATTTATTTTGGTAACAACTGAGTAACGAAAATTACTTTTAAACATAAATATGATTGCACATTTATTTTTTAATCAAAAATCAAGTCGCACAGCAAACTTTAATCACCCTAAAACGCGGAGAAAAACTCTATGTTAGCCGAGTTGGAAGATTTCAAACAAAGCACATGTCCTACATAAATTCATATAAAAATATACTAACAGCACTAACAACTGACAACTTTCATATACCTAAATCCCATGATTAAGCTAATGATTTCACCAAAAATAACTGATAAACTGCGTCTCCATTTTTAGGCAAACAAAAATTCATTTACTTTATGATCCAACAATCTCAAGCCACAGAAAAAGCACAAGACAACAGCCAAATTAAAGTAGTGGTAGGTATGTCCGGTGGTGTTGACTCTTCGGTTTCTGCATATCTTCTCAAAGAACAAGGCTATCAAGTTGAAGGCTTGTTTATGAAAAATTGGGAAGAAGACGACAATGATGAGTATTGTGCCGCCGCTGAAGATTTAAAAGACGCCCAAGCCGTATCAGATAAGTTAGGGATAACGCTGCATACGATTAACTTTGCTGCTGAGTATTGGGACAACGTGTTTGAATACTTTTTAGCAGAGTACAAAGCAGGTCGAACGCCTAATCCAGACATCATGTGCAATAAAGAAATTAAATTTAAAGCATTTTTAGAATTTGCAGCAGAAGAGTTAAACGCAGATTATATTGCTACAGGTCATTATGTGCAGCGTTCAAACGGCACTGGAAGTTGGCAAATGTTGCGTGGTTTAGATGACAATAAAGACCAAAGTTATTTTTTATATACTTTAGGCGAACAACACGTCGCACAAACACTTTTTCCTATTGGTCATTTAGAAAAACCACGGGTACGAGAAATAGCCTTGGAACAAAATTTAGTTACCCACGATAAAAAAGATAGTACGGGGATTTGTTTCATCGGCGAACGTAAATTCAAAGACTTCTTAGCCCAATATTTACCTGCACAGCCAGGTGATATTAAAACTGCTGAAGGTAAAATAATTGGTAAACACGAGGGTCTGATGTACCACACTTTAGGTCAACGTAAAGGTCTGTTGATTGGCGGAATGAAAGAGTATGGCGAAGAACCTTGGTACGTCGTGGAAAAAGATATCGAACGTAATATGCTAATCGTAGGCCAAGGTGCCAATCACCCTCGCCTCTATTCAATCGGATTATTAGCGAACCAGTTACATTGGGTTGATCGTAAAGGCCCAAAACAACCGATTAGATGTTCAGTAAAGACCCGCTATCGCCAACAAGATATTCCATGCCAAATAACACCTAATATTAATGGTAGTCTGTTGGTTGAATTCGATGAACCACAAAAAGCTGTTACCCCAGGTCAATCTGCTGTTTTTTACCAAAACGAGATTTGTTTGGGTGGTGGCATAATAGAGAATTATATCCGTTAATGATTACTAATAAACATCGATTTTATGAAAGTAACATTGCCTTAGCTGGCCTGTGCCAGTCAGCTGCGTTAGTAAAAAAAATCGCTCGTGGCAGTGAATTTGATAACCAAACCTTAATGACATCGTTAAATAGTATTACTATTACCAATTCAGAAAATACTGAACAGGTGTTTGGCGATACTGGTCAACTCACGTTAGGTTATCAGACTTTAATCGCTCAACTTAGCGGTCAATCAACTAACAAAGATGTGGAAATCACACGCTATATTGCGAATTTGTTATCTATTGAACGCAAATTAAGTAGCAGTAAAAAATTTATGGCCACTTTAGGCGAGCGTATAACCAATGTTCAACGACAACAGCTTCATTTAGATCTCACCAACAATCAAGAGCTGAGTAACTTAGCCAGTATTTATACTGATGTAGTGAGTCCTGTTGCTAGAAAAATCCAAGTAGCAGGAGACCCAGAAATGCTGAAGCTTCCTGATAACCAGCATCGAGTACGCGCTTTGTTGTTGGCAGGCGTACGAGCAGCTGTTTTATGGCGTCAACTTGGTGGTAAACGACGACATATATTATTCAGTCGCCAACAAATTATAGATAGCGCAGAACACACGTTAAAAAATATCAGCACGCCAAATTAGGAGAATTTCATGAACTTATCTGCACTATCTGCACTCACAGCGGTTTCCCCAGTAGACGGTCGTTATGGAAGTAAAACAGGTGAATTAAGACACATTTTTAGCGAATTTGGATTGCTGAGATACCGTGTAATCGTAGAAGTTCGTTGGTTACAAAAATTAGCTGCCACCACAGACATTCAAGAAGTTCCAGTGCTGAGCTCACAGGCTAACTCATTTCTCGACGGCATTGTAAATGAATTTTCTGAAGCCGACGCACAACGTATTAAAGATATCGAACGCACCACTAATCACGATGTGAAGGCCGTAGAATACTTTTTAAAAGAAAAAGTAGCCGATATGCCTGAGCTTCAAGCAGTGAACGAGTTTATTCACTTTGCCTGCACGTCAGAAGACATCAACAACTTATCTCACGGATTGATGTTAACTGAAGCTAGAAGTGAAGTAATCCTACCTTATTGCGATAAGCTAACTTCAGAACTTAAACGTTTAGCCATAGAGTTAAAATCTGTTCCTATGATGGCTCGTACGCACGGACAACCCGCTTCTCCCACCACCATGGGTAAAGAGATGGCCAATGTCATGATCCGTTTACAACGTCAGCGTGAGCAAATTGAAAAAGTACATATATTAGGCAAAATAAATGGCGCTGTGGGTAACTATAACGCTCACCTTAGTGCTTATCCTGATATTGATTGGCACACATTTGCAGAAGAATTTGTGACTGGCTTAGGTATTACTTTTAATGCCTTTACCACGCAAATCGAACCACATGATTATATTGCAGAGTTGTTTGACGCGGTTGCTCGATTCAATACCATTTTGCTAGATTTTAATAGGGACGTATGGGGTTATATTGCCCTTGGTCACTTTAAACAAAAAACCATTGCTGGCGAAATAGGTTCGTCGACTATGCCTCATAAAGTTAATCCCATCGATTTTGAAAACTCAGAGGGCAATTTGGGTTTAGCTAACGCCATGTTTGGTCATCTGGCTAGTAAATTGCCAGTTTCTAGATGGCAACGAGATTTAACTGACTCAACCGTACTCAGAAATTTAGGTGTAGGCGTAGGTTATTCAATTATTGCTTACCAGTCTTCTTTAAAAGGAATCAGTAAGCTACAAGTGAATGAACACAGCTTACGCAATGAGCTTGACGATAACTGGGAGTTGTTAGCAGAGCCTGTACAAACAGTGATGCGTCGTTATGGAATTGAAAAACCGTACGAAAAACTCAAAGAGCTAACTCGTGGTAAGAAAATCAATCAACAAATTATGGCTGAGTTCATCGATACTTTAGCAATACCTGATAACGCCAAAGTACAACTCAAAGCACTCTGCCCAGCTAATTACATTGGTCGAGCTATAGAGTTTGTTGAACAGTTAGAGAGTTAAAAAATCAATACTCAACTGATATTAGCCTAATCCTTATTCGGAAATTGTCGGAGTGAACTACACTTAATTTTCACTCTGATTTTTAAAAGGATTTAAAAATGATCACTGCTACTTTCAAAGCATGGGTCAATTGTGGGATAAGCTCGCAATCACAAGAAAACATTAATTCCATTCGTTTAACTAATATTATTGCAATCTTCATCTGCTACCTTTTTTTATTGCAACTACCCACGGCCATTTATTTTTGGAACGGATCAGGACGCTATGAGGCATATTTAACAGTTTTGACTATTATGTTGCTAAGCTTTGTACCGCTTATCAATACATTAAGAGCTCACGTGCTAGCAAGAACCCTACTAGTTCTAGGTTACATAACAAACATACTGATTTCTTGTCTGATTTGGAAAGCTAACCTCAATATCCAATACTTTTTTTTATTAGCCGTTTTTGTTTGCCCTTTCCTTTTTAATAAAAAAGAACGTGTATTGGTTATTACACTCTTAATCACACTGTGTTTTTTGTTTGTTTTAGTAGAGGTATGGTTTTACCTTTCAACAGTCCATTCTGCCACCTCGTTTGAGCAAAGCGTTTTTAAGCTATCATATGCCTGCTTATTTGCGCTTTCCTGTTTATTATGTAGCTTTTATTTATGGAAAATTATTAACCGCAGCTGGCAAAAACTAACAATAGAGAAAAATCATTCAGAACAATTACTTTTAAATATTTTGCCTTTGAGCATAGCGCAACGGCTAAAATATTCTCCCCAATTAATTGCTGACTATTTTGAACAAGCCAGTATCTTATTTGCTGACATCCAAAACTTTACTCCCTTATGTAAAAAACTTTCACCTCGGCAGCTTGTTGGATTTTTAAATGATGTGTTTTGTGTATTTGATAATATTACACAAAAATATGGGCTAGAAAAAATTAAAACTAATGGTGATGGTTACATGGTGGCTGGAGGGTTACCTGCAATTAATTCCATTCATGCTGTTCAGTGTTGTTACTGCGCTTTAGATATGCAGTATGCATTTAAAAAAGTATGCGAAAAACACCATTTACATACCGGTCTGCGAATAGGAATAGGTTGCGGCGAAGTGATTGCTGGTATCATTGGAAAAAGTAAATTCAGCTACGATCTTTGGGGTGAGGCGGTTAATTTAGCATCACGTATGGAAAGTCATGGTCAATGTAATAGGATCCAAGTCACTGAATCAACTTACGAAATCACTAAAAGCTGCTTTTACTTTGATAAACGAGGCACAATTGAGGCAAAAGGCATTGGGTGGATAAACACTTATTGGTTACTCGGTAAAAAAAATAATTTGGAAACACATGTACTCACTAGATAATTTCGATACAAAAAAATTTCTCAGCCAATATTGGCAAAAACAGCCTCTGGTGATCAAACAAGGTTTCAAAAGTTTTATTGATCCTCTGGATGAACATGATTTAGCAGGCTTGAGTCAAGAACCTTCGATTGACTCAAGAATAGTGAGTCAAACAGATAAAGCATGGCAAGTTAATCACGGTCCGTTTGAAGATGTGAATGCACATTGTTTAGGGGCATGGAGTTTGTTGGTTCAATCAGTAGACCACTTTATCGTCGAAGCCGACGAACTAATGCGAGCGTTCGACTTTATACCACACTGGCGAATGGACGACCTAATGGTGAGCTTTTCAAATAAAGATGCCGGTGTTGGCTCTCATCTCGATCAATATGACGTGTTTATTATCCAGGGCAAAGGTTCAAGACGCTGGCAAGTTGGTTTACCGGGACATTTTGACAAAATAAGTCCACATAAGGACTTATCTCAGATTTCAAGCTTTGAACCTATAATCGATCAAGTTCTGTTGCCAGGTGATATCATCTACATTCCAGCCAATCATCCACACAACGGCGTGGCATTGGAAGAATGTTTAAATTATTCAGTCGGTTTCCGTGCGCCAACGCAGCAAGAAATGTTATCTTCATTTGCCGATTTTGCTATTGATAACAACCTCTTTAATGAGCGTTATACGGACAAAGAACTTATCCTTCGTAATTTTAGTGGTGAAATAAAGCAGCAAGAAATAGCAAGATTTAAACACATGCTGCAGCAGTTGTTAGAAACCGAGCAATTTACTAATTGGACAGCTCAATTTTTAAGTCAAAGCGGTGAAAAACAAGAGTTTGATGAACAAGGTATGCAGCACTTTTCTTATCAAGACATTGATGAAAAACTAAAAGAAGGTGCGCAATTTGTCAGGTGCCCCGGTATTAAAGCTGTTTTCGTTGAGCAAAGCCTTTGTGATAATGGAGATTTCACCTTTTACATCCAAACTGAAGCATTCTCAGTGCCTATGACAAGCAAAGAGTTAGTTTTAGACTTTTTAAATCGTCCAATTTTTCACCTAAAAAATACAGACCTCGATAATATTAATATATATTTTACACAGTTAGTCGCCACAATGGTCAACGCAGGGTATTGGTACACTGATTAAAAACACCCTTCATATCTTACTTTTGCAAAACGTCGATTGAGAAGGTTAATGTGCACGCCTAAGAAGGTTAAAAGGTAAGTATTTGAAAATGTAAGTTAAGGTATAAATGCAGGCTTAACTCACAAACAAATGGCGTGCAACACAAGTGAATTACACGGCTAAAAAATGCTATTCAGCAGCCAAGGCAAGATTAAACAGCAGCGGCATCTGATTTTGCATTTGTCATTTTTATCCTTGCCTACTCAAAGCTCATTTCCAATATTTGTAATGGGTGTTTCGGTTTAAAATCTTCGAACCTTGCCACCTGGCTGCGACAGGAATACCCCGTAGCGACTATTTGATCTGTTTGATATTGACTAACGGCTTGTTGCCAG
>CAZMDX010000059.1:0-4441 GCA_964564805.1 uncultured Pseudoalteromonas sp.
AAAAGCTGCTATTTTTGTGTTCCATAATATTTAGATTAATGAGTAAAGAAGTGAGTGACATCGCGATTAACAACCTTAATGTAGCCAAATTTGGTGGCACGAGTGTGGCAAATTTTGCAGCCATGGAAAACTGCGCCAAAATTGTTAAAAGTAACCCAAATACAAAAGTAGTGGTTGTCAGCGCATCAGCCGGTGTAACCAATCTGTTAGTCGATATTGCTCATATCGCTATGTCGAAACAACAAATTAGACAAAAATTAACTGAAATTGACAGTATTCAACAAGCCATTTTGCAGGCATTAGAAAATGTTGATGAAGTAGGGCCTAAATTACAACAATTACAAAGTTCATTATCAGACTTAGCGCTACATGAAGAAATGCTGCACCGTGCTGACTTAAAAGATGCCTTGTTGTCACATGGTGAAAGAATGTCCTCATTGTTGTTTAGTGCAGTACTAAACGAATCTGCTGTGAAGGCGGAAAACTTTGATGTGCGCAATGTGCTTAAAACTGACAGTGAGTTTGGTCAAGCGGTACCTAACTTAGAACTAATAAGCATCGCAGCCAAACAATTGATGTTGCCTTCATTGATAGACACCGTGCTTGTAACCCAAGGGTTTGTGGGTTCAGACCCACAAGGTAACACCACTACTCTTGGACGCGGTGGATCAGACTTTACAGCTGCCTTGTTAGCTGAAGGATTAGGTGCTCAGACCTGCGAAATATGGACAGACGTAATTGGCGTATACACCACCGATCCTCGGATTACTGATGCCGCCCGTCCCCTCCCAGAACTGAGCTTTGAAGAAGCAGCTGAAATGGCTACTTTTGGTGCTAAGGTATTACACCCTGCCACTATGGAGCCAGCACTTAGACAAAATATCAAAGTGTTTGTTGGTTCCAGTAAAGAGCCTGAAAAGGGTGGCACTTGGATTATCAGAGACTGTGAAACTGAACCCTCTTATCGCGCTATCACTCGTCGTAAAGAACAAGTCATGGTTACAGTTAAAACCCCTAAGATGATGTATGCCCAAGGTTTCTTACAAAAAGTGTTTACTATTATTGCTGAACACAAACTCAGCGTTGACCTCATTACTACATCAGAAATTGCCGTATCTTTTACATTAGATAACCCTGCTAACTCTGTTCTAGAACGTCTTAATCAAGAAACGATTGAAGAGTTAAGCCAGTTTTGTGATGTATTAATTGAAGAAAATTATGACTTAGTGACTGTTGTTGGTAATAATATGCACAGTGCTGCTGGGGTATCCAGTAAGATTTTTGCTGCGGTGGCTAACTACAATTTACGAATGATTTGTTACGGAGCAAATCCACATAATCTTTCTTTGTTGGTAAATGATACTGATAGCAAAGATGTTGTTTGTGCGTTGCATAGTGCTTTGTTTGAATAAATACAATGGCAAGCGACGAGCGGCAAACGGCAAGCTACAAGTGGGTAGTTTGTATAACCTGAAGCATGAACAGTCAACGCTGTGAATACTGTTATTCAATTCAGCGTCCACTTGTCAGCTTTTGACACGCGTTTCTTTAAACCACTGATTCTTATAAAATAAACCTGTGTTTTCCACTACAGGTTATTCTTCATATTTTCAAAAATATGTGGTGTCTACTTTTTACGGCTAGAGGAAACAAGTGAATTATTAGAAAGGGCCTAATGTGACATAACTAGGTCGTTAGCTCGTGGCTATAGCCACATACGCAGTATATTTTTTAAGAGTTCGAAGTTAGTAGTGATGCAAATTTTAAACCTTGTATTTTTTCCAAATACGCTTTTTTAGGTTATGACGAGTGTATAAGTAAATTTAGGTTTCATATTTGTGCTACTGAAAGTGGGCGTGGTTGCTTACCGTCGATGTCACTAAATCCATATTCTTGGGCAAGCTGTGCGGCGATAAGAGTGAGCCCTGATTTTTCCATAATCTGATTATCAGATGCTAAAGCGGCTATGGCGCGTCCTATAAACTGAGGGGATTCTGAATTTGATAAATCGAGATGTTCTGCTGCCTTTAACACAGATTCGGTACGCACTAATCCCGGGTAAATAGATACTGCCGCTATATTATAATCACGTACCTCATCAGCTATACAGGCTATCATATGGTCTGTAGCCGCCTTTGCTGTGCCGTATGCTACGCCTTTATCCGTTCTTTTTGCCGCAAAAAATGAAAGATTAACAATTAAACCTTGTTTACCTAGCATCATAAGGGGAACCGCCAAAGCGCTTGATACATAATGTGCACGAACGCCAGCTGCAAACATTGAATCCCAACGAGACAACGGCTGTGTCCAAAACTCTTTTTCATTCCAGAACTCCGTACCGTCTGTAAAATGTTCATATCCCCCCCACACATTATTAACCAATATATCTAAATTTTTATGTGTTTTGGCTATGGTTTCAAATACTTTTTTGACTTCTTGGTCATTACGATGATCACATTGGATTGCCGTGCATATGCCACCTAAATTTTTTATTTCTTCCACTGTTTTGTGGATGCTGCCCTCTAATCCTGATGCTGAATTATTTTCATTTGTTGTTCTACCGGTTATGAGCACCGTCGCTCCGGCCAAACTTAGACTAATAGCGATACCTTTTCCAATACCACGACTTGCACCAGTTACTAGCGCGACTTTACCTTTTAGATGTTTTACCGATCCGTTCATTTATAGCCATATTCGATTTAATCTGTCAAAAATACTTTAGCAATCTCTTGAAAATACTGCAATAACTCAAAACTGCTGTTAATCATTGTGCAAAATACAATTAAGTTATTCATTGACTTAAAGTCGTATGGTGTAATTTGTAAAGCAGAGCACGATCAACGGGTGCGTTATAAATTCCATCATTTTATGTCGACACTAGACGTTGTCTCAGAGGCTAACAGTCAATCATGCGTTTCCCATTTATAGAGGTAAGGAATACAAGGAAGAGTAAAAAAGAAAAAAGTAAAATGTAAAAAGTAGATAATATCTTGCTAGTGTTCTGTGAAAATGTGCGCCTAATACACCTTTAGCATAACCGTTAAGTTGGATGCTAAAGATGACTCCATGGGTATCGACGTATTATACGCCCTCTTTTTCCTCTGTTTTTTTACTGGTATTCAAAACGCCACGGTTAACTTGGTCGCGTTCAATCGATTCGAATAATGCTTTAAAATTACCTTCGCCAAAGCCATCATCGCCTTTGCGTTGAATAAACTCAAAAAACACTGGACCTAGTTGGGTTTCAGAAAATATTTGAAGCAGTAATCTTGGGCCATCTTCTGTGGTGCCATCCATTAAAATTCCACGTGTTTGCAACTCATCCACAGGCTCGCCGTGATTAGGTAATCGGCCGTCTAGTAATTCGTAATAGGTTGCAGGAGGTGCAGTCATAAACGGCATCCCCATATCTTTCAAGCGATCCCAACAAGCGACTAAATCGTCACAACTAAATGCAATGTGTTGAATACCTTCACCGTTAAAAGCCCGCAAAAATTCTTCAATTTGACCTTTACCACCTTCACCTTCTTCATTCAAAGGAATACGAATTTTGCCATCAGGTGCGGATAATGCTTTAGACGTCAACCCTGTATATTCACCTTTAATGTCGAAGAAACGGACTTCTTGAAAATTGAATAGTGTTTGGTAAAAGTCAGCCCAATATTTCATACGACCGCCATAAACGTTATGCGTTAAATGGTCAATCACATTAAAACCGGCGCCTACTGGGTTGCGGTCAACACCGTCGATGTAGTCAAAGTCGATATCATAAATAGAAAGTTCGTCACCATAACGGTCAATCAGATAGATGATAGCGTTACCAATTCCACGAATAGCGGGTAAACGAAGTTCCATAGGGCCTGTTTCGACCACCACAGGCTCTGCACCTTGAGCTAATAAATGGTTATAAGATTGAACGGCATTTTTTACTCTAAATCCCATTCCACATGCAGACGGTCCATGTTCACGGGCAAAATACCAAGCCGCTGATTTTGGCTCGTAGTTAGCAATTAAGTTAATGCCACCTTGACGCCATAATTGAGCATCTTTGGTACGGTGATTAGCAATCTGAGTAAATCCCATCACAGTAAAAACTTTCTCTAATTGTCCTTTCTCAGGAGAAGAAAATTCAATGAATTCAAAACCGTCTAAGCCCGCTGGATTTTCAAATAAATCTGCCATTATTTACTCTCTATAGTCATGTCTAAAACCTAAAATAGGTGTGTCCTTTTTAAAGGACATATAATTCAAGTTACCTAGTGGTTTTAGCGAATTAATTTTTCAATGCGGTTATACCGCTAATTTTGGACGCCAGCAGCTTAGGGTATTTCAATAAAAAATGCCAAAAAGGGCATTCTGAAGAAAAGCCGAGATTGTTGTTAACAACATGCAAATGTAAATATTTTGATACGAAAAAGTTAAATCGGGTCATATTATAGTG
>CAZMDX010000060.1:0-7783 GCA_964564805.1 uncultured Pseudoalteromonas sp.
AAGTCGTTACTAAACTGTAAATGAAGAACCACAACCGCATGTGGTCGTCGCATTAGGATTAGTCACTAAAAAACGAGAACCTTCTAATCCCTCGGTATAATCCACTTCGCCGCCGACTAAATATTGCAGGCTCATAGGGTCAACTACCAACGTGACTTGGTTTTTGTCGATGGTAGTGTCACCTTCATTAACCTTTTCATCAAAGGTAAATCCATACTGGAAGCCAGAACAGCCACCACCGGTTACGTAAACCCGCAGTTTTAAATTTGGATTTTCTTCTTCATCCACCAAAGTCTTAACTTTTCTAGCAGCGGCATCAGAAAATTCAATAGGTAATGCAATTTGCACTGTCATAACTTGCCTCGTAAAAAATGTAATAACCTTAATGGTGTAGATTATCTAGTACCTGACTAATGTGGTCAAGTATTCACTAAGACTAATTAATGCCGACTTAGTTATGCTTGCCATAGTTGGGGTTAATCACCCAATCAAATACAGTAATTAATTCACCTTTTTTACGTCTAAACTGAAAAATAGTGGCATGAACAGATACTTTTTCTGGCTGAAAATCTTCTGGCAATCTGATTTCACCCTCAATCACTTGAAAATATTTAAAACCAAAGGTCAAACTTTCTTGCTCTTGATCAGATAACAAATCATCGATCGAGTATTGCTTAGCTTTACCTTTTTCACTGCCTATCAAAGTCACCTTTAAATTCCCTTTAAGAGTGTTTTTAGTCTTATTTTGTTGCATCAAAACAAGTTCAAATCGAAAAGAATGCTCACTTAATGAAGGTTCTAGATTAAAGCCCTCAATCAGGAAGCCTTGTTCATCCAATTCTGGTGCCATCACTTGTTGATAAAAGGCGAGTTGGGTACGTAAATCCTTTTCAACATCAATACTTTTACCAATTTCAACAAAATGTTGCTGTTGAGTCAGTTTTGCAATCTCAAGTTCAACCCCTAAGATATTGAGATTTTTAGTCAGTTGTTCATTTTCTAATTTAAGATTTTGAATACTTTTTTCATGGGTAGATATCGTCATTTTTTGTTGAGTAAAATGTGTATTACCCCAAAAAAAACCTAAATACAGAATGGCAGCAATCATCGCGATCAAAATAATATAAAACTGAAATGCACCAATTTTGTTTTTTAGTTCAGAAATAATCAATTTATGCCCTTCAAAGCTACAAAATGTTCTTAATAGGCTTATATATTATCATTTAGTTATTTAAAATAGCGGAATGATTTATCAAATGTTCAGTCTTTTGAATACTACAAAAAGGTTAACTCTATAAAATACAATGGCTTGTGATATGCTGTTTCAACTATCAGTTATCAGTCCATTTTCAATCGTGAACCTCAACGCTTTTAGACAAGAACTTGCCACACCACGCACATCAATTCAGCTGTGCATCATCGGCATTGTGGGTGGAATTTGTGCGGCTTCCTTAATTATTTTATTTCGCTTAAGTGTTGAATGGCTACAAGGATTACTTTTACCGCAGATAAATGAATTCGGCGCTCTAAATCCCTACTTGCGATTCATCCTCCCATGCGTAGGTGCCATAGCGATAGTGCTTATCGCTTATCTGACAGGATTTAAACATTATCGTATGGGGATCCCTTTTGTCATTCATAGAGTCAAACACTATTATGGACACGTTCCGTTTAGGACAGCCATTAACCAATTTTTTGGTGGCACTTTAGCTTTAGTATGCGGTTTTTCAGTAGGCCGAGAGGGCCCATCTGTGCACTTGGGCGCATTCGGCAGCAGTTTCTTAGGCCAATGGTTGAAATTTCCACAAAATAGTATTCGTATATTGTCTGGATGTGGCATTGCAGCCGGTATTTCTGCTTCATTCAATACACCTTTTGCAGCTGTAATTTTTGTTATGGAAGTGGTGTTACGAGAATACAAAATTCATATTTTTATTCCTGTCATGCTTGCCGCTGCATGTGGCACAGTATTAACGCGTATCGTTTTTGGTGAGGCGCAAGAGCTGTTTTTTATTCAATTCCATGATTTTAGCCGCTGGATATACATATACTTGATTATCTTTGGTATTTTACTCGGGTGTCTGGCCACTTTATTTAATAGAACATTGATGCTGGTGACCCGCGGTTTTAGCCATATCAATATGGCACGTCGATTATTAATTGCAGGACTAATTACCGGCGCAGTAGGATATATATTACCTGATGCATTAGGTGCACACTTTCATTCCGCACACGTTTTAATCGCACAAGATGAAAATATCCAACTACTTATTGGGATAGTCGCAGCAAAATTTTTATTGACTATTTTTGCTATTGGCCTCGGTATACCTGGTGGTATAATAGGTCCAGTATTTGTTATTGGGATGTTAAGTGGTGTAGTACTTGCTTTTCCACTAGGCTTCTTTTTAGATGATGCCAGTGATTTAAATGGCAGCTTTTCGCTATTAGGAATGGCCGGGCTGATGACCGCAGTTATTCATGCACCACTAGCGGCCTTATCAGCCGTCATGGAATTATCCTATAGTCCAGAGATGATCTTACCGACTATTCTAGTGATTGTGCCTGCGTATGTGACTTCCACACAGTTTTTAGGTAATAGTTCTATTTTCACACAGCAATTAGATTATCAAAAATTACCATATACTATTTCATCCGTTATGGAATCACTGCAAAAGACCGGCGTGCTAGCCGTCATGAACAAAGAATTCAGACTACTTAATGAATATAATGAACTTTTTAACAATAATGAACAATTAATACATACTTTAAATAAAGAACATCATTGTGGTCTGGTCCGGCAGTCACTTGACACAAACGATACCTCTAAATATTCCTTAGTTGAATATGAAAAACTAAAAAACGGTGGCGCAATGCGCTTAATCTTTATTCCAATGCAAGGGGTAAGTTTTCAAGCTACTCTTGCTGAAGTGTACAGCTTACTTGAAGTCAACAGACACGGTGCTGTGTATGTATTTTCAAACACAGCAGAAGAAATCGTAGGTGTTATTACTTGGAAAACACTCAGGTATCACCTGCATAAAGCAAGCTACTAGGAAGCACAATGACCTTACTTTGGATAAAAGCATTACATGTTTTTTTTATGGTTGCTTGGATGTCTGGCTTATTTTATTTGCCTAGGCTAATGGTTTATCACGCCCAAACAGATCTCCAAGCAGTTAAAGATCAGTTTAAGATCATGGAAAAACGGTTATGGTACTTTGTTACGCCTTTTGCCTTATTAACATTATTTTTTGGTGTGTGGTTGATAAGCTTATACGGTAAAGAATGGTTTGTTGCTTCCAAATGGCTGCATATTAAACTCACCTTAGTCATGATTTTATACGTCTACCATTTTTACTTATTTATACTAGTAGGTAAATTTGCTAAAGATGAAAACACACATTCATCGCGCTTCTACCGTTTCCTAAATGAAGCGCCTGTTCTGCTCGTTTTAGCGATTATTGTCTTAGCGACTGTCAAATATTTTTGATCCGGATCTATGTCCTATAAAACTCAAAAATCGACATGGATGTCAACCAACAACATTTAAGGACTATCAGAGCAGACTAATTCAGTATTTAAACAATAACCAAGATCCGAAGATTACGCTCAAGCCTACGATGAAGCTAAAACTGCCTTCAAATACTACACGCTAGAAATTTGACTACCAATACAACAAAAAAACAAAAAACTTCAAATCTATTATTTATTCGACTGACATAAATATGACGGCAGTATTTAATCCTATCCTAAGAAAATGTTATCATCAATAATCTAATAATGAGTTACCTCGATATCATATGCTCATATTCAATTCATACTACTTTTCGAAGAGTCAAAATACATGTCAGATAAATTAGCCGGTCACTACACAGATATTCTTTCAATCATAGGGGAAGACGTGAGTCGTGGTGGACTGGTCGATACGCCAAAACGTGCGGCTAAAGCCATGCAATTTTTAACTGATGGTTATCAAAAAGATCTAGATGGTGTTGTAAATGGAGCTATTTTCGAAGCAGATACAGATGAAATGGTAATAATCCAAGACATTGAGTTCTATTCGTTGTGCGAACATCACATTTTACCCTTTATAGGCCGTTGTCACATTGCGTACCTACCTAACGGCAAAGTATTGGGACTATCAAAGTTTGCCCGGATTGTAGATATGTATGCGAGACGTTTACAAATCCAAGAAGGCTTAACTAAACAGATTGCTGACGCAGTGCAAAAAGTTACGGGGGCTTCAGGTGTAGGCGTCATAATGGAGGGCAAACACATGTGTATGATGATGCGCGGTGTTCAAAAGCAAAACGCATCGATGATCACCTCAGTAATGCTGGGCTCTATGCGCACATCTGATGCGACCAGAAACGAGTTTCTACGTTTAATAGGTAAATAGTTGTTTGGCTAGTAAGTGCGTTCTTGCCACTAATGGCATGAATTTTCTATATCTGACCACTTGAGATAAAGAATCTCTCTCAGTTGGTGCAATTTCGGTAAATAATACCGACTTGGCTATTTCCCACTATTTTTTTGCACTTTCATAGTGCAAAACACATTTCTTATATGAGTAATATTATTATGTTAAATAAAATCAGCATCTATTTTATTGTTATTTTTAGCTCCTTGCAAATTGCAAACAACTGTTTTGCAATGGATATTGGCGCTTACGGGCCAAAAGAATTTTCAGATAAAAATAAATGGACTGCGATTGTTTCCGCTTATGCTCCAGAAATTAAAGCTATTGATCAAGCATTTGGTCAACTAGCTGATGCTCAAATCGATCAAACTCTCACTATAAAAGGAGTCAAATATCAACTGGGTTCTTACAAAGGAGAGCCTGTGGTGATATTTACTACTGGTATAAGCGTTCCTAATGCAGCGATGACTATGCAGATGGCGTTGGATTATTTTCCCATTGACCGAGTTGTAATGATGGGTATTGCGGGGGCCGTCAATCCTAATTTTCAACCTGGTGATATTTCCGTACCAGAACGGTGGTACTTTCATGATGAATCCGTTTATGTGAATCCTGATCCAAAAAAGAATGGTAGTTTTGTATTGCCTGATTATTATGAAAATGCACTTGAAAGATACAAAGAAAGGCGCAAACGAGATCCACATGCCCCTGCTTATGAAAACTTTGGTTATATACATCCAGAAGAAATGGAGATAATTAAACAGGGTTGGGATAAGCCAAAAAACATGCCTTATTTCACAGTCACACCTGAATTGATTAAACTAGCCAAAAAAGCAGTGAAAGCGGTGAGTCCAATTAATATGCCTTCAGGTAAACCAATTCAAATCAAAGTTGGCGGTAATGGTGTAACAGGTTCGGTGTTTCTTGATAACGCTGAGTATCGTAATTGGTTACAACGAGTTTACAACGCCCAAGTAACTGAAATGGAATCTGCTGCTGTAGGGCAAATATGTTTTGTTAACGACGTAGATTGGGTGATTATTCGTTCAATCAGCGATTTAGCGGGCGGACAACATGGTAAGAATGTTGAAAACGTATTTGATGGTATTGCATCTGGCACAGGAACAAAATTAATGATCGGTTTACTTGATCAGATTGTTAAACTAGAAGAATAAGTATTTCACTTCAATAAAAAGAATTCCCACACAAGGAGTGAAATTTCAATTTAAGGTGGATAAGAAGGAGACTTGTCGTTACTTTAAGACATAAGGCTGATTGACTACAAAACACCTTCAGCCTTATTTCTACTTAGCATGATTGGTGTATTTTCAATCTAAAAAAGCTGGACCAGAAAAGATAAAATAGATAATCACTATTGAATCAAGATTGTCTGTAAAATGCATCGAGACATGATTAATATTTAGTGTAATTCTGACCCGCTTATTTATGTAGTTCACTATTTTTACCTTTACTCGAGCGCAGTTTTCGATACGTAAGAAAGCCCTCAAAAATGAAGGCTTTTGGTATAAATTTGAAGGCTCACCCGTTCAAAAATCAGTTCCTATTAACCACTGCATTATGATAAACGTGTTGTACATCATCACAGTCTTCTAACATATCCATAAATTTGTCAAAAGTGGCAATATCATCGCCGCTAACAACAGACTCTGTTTGTGGGATAAAAGTTATTTCCTCCGCCTCAAATTCAATATTAGGACTGTCATCAGTAAGCGCAGTTCGTGCATTGTTGTATTCTGTGTGAGGCGCATAAACAGTAATAACCCCTTCTTCGCATTCTACTTCTGTGACATCGACATCCGCTTCCATCAACGTTTCAAGTACTGCATCTTCATCGTCACCTTTGAAGGCAAATACTGCTTGGTGATCAAACACATGACCTACTGAACCTTCAACACCTAATTTAGCACCTGTTTTAGTAAAACAATTTCGCACATCAGTAATAGTCCGGTTGTTGTTGTCAGTTAAGCAATCAACAATCACCATACAGCCTCCTGGACCAAAACCTTCATAACGGGCGGGAACATAATCTTCACCCGCTCCACCTGCTGCTTTATCCATTGCTTTATCAATAACATGGCTGGGCACTTGATCTTTTTTAGCTTTTTCAATTAATCGGCGTAGAGATAAATTTGCCTGGGGATCTATTCCACCGTTTTTAGCACAAACATAAATTTCTTTACCGTATTTGGAATAGACTTTTGTTTTCGCTCCAGCAGTCTTAGCCATGGAGATTTTACGCACTTCAAACTTTCTACCCATTTATTTTTTCTCTTTCTAATAGTGACGAGCCACGGCCCGATTATATTAATATCTGTATTTTACAGATATTCAATTCAGATAACAAAACCCATTCGACAATTTATCTTTTTACTAAGGAACATGCTGCGAAGCAAGATAAGTGTGAGACTGCATCTCATTAAGCCTACTTAAACAGCGTCTAAATTCAAAATTAAGTTGGCCAGTTAAATAAAGTGTTTCTAAAGACACCTCAGCTGACATGATTAATTTAACATTACGCTCATAAAATTCATCCACCATAGCGATAAAACGTCGGGCAATATCGTCTGTTGTTTGTCCCATTTGTTCTACGTTAGCAATTAATACAGTGTGATAAAGACGGCTTATTTCCATATAATCTGTTTGGCTTCGCGGACCATCACAAACAGCTCGAAAATCAAACATAACAACACCGTCAGCAAAATGCATGGTCGGAATGCTACGACCTGCGATTTCAATCTCTTGATCAATGGTTCCAAGTTCGGGGGCCAACTGTTTAAAATATTTATGCAAATTTTGGTTAGCTTGATTATCTAATGGATAATGAAAAATTTCTGCTTGCTCTAGAGTACGTAATCGATAATCTACCCCACTGTCCACATTCACGATACGTGTATTTTGATTTATCAATTCAATCGCTGGTAGAAATCTCGCTCTTTGCAGACCATTTAGATATAGGTCGTCCGGTACTATATTCGAGGTAGCGACTAGCACGATGCCATGGCTAAAAAGTTCTTCCATCAAGGTACCTAAAATCATGGCATCTGTTATGTCAGAGACAAAAAACTCATCAAAACATATCACTTTAGTTTCTTTGGCGAACGTTTTTCCGATTATTTTTAGTGGGTCCACTTGACCTTCTAATGTTTTCATCTCTTGATGCACTCTATGCATAAAACGATGAAAATGGATGCGCATCTTCCTTTCAAAAGGCAAACATTCATAAAATGTATCAACCAAATAAGTTTTTCCGCGTCCTACACCTCCCCAAAAATATAAACCTTGAATGGAAGGCTGACTCATACCTTTGCCAAATTTACTCTGTAACTTTACTCGCCAAGTGCG
>CAZMDX010000061.1:0-11237 GCA_964564805.1 uncultured Pseudoalteromonas sp.
AATACTGTACGTACATACAGTATTAAGAGATATAATGAATATTATACCCATCAAAGCTCAAGCTGGCATAACCGGCTTCGAGTCGCCCGCATCAGAATATCAAACGTTACCCATGTCTCTTGACGAAATACTGATTGACCACCCGACAGCAACGTTCGTAGGGCTTGCTGTAGGGGACAGTATGACCAGCCACGGTATATTTGATGGAGATGTGTTAATTGTTGATAGAGCCGCGACACAGGCTAATATGGACATTATTGTCGCCACGTTAAATGGTGTATTTATGTGCAAACTTTATGACCGTAAAAAGCAGTGTTTATTGTCAGGCAATGACATTTACAAAACTTACCAACTACAAGATGGCGATGAATTCTTAGAAGAAGGGATTGTTATTCGTTCGGTTAGGAATCATCGTCAATCGGCAAAGATGGCAAGATGTTTGCGTTAGTCGATGTAAATAGCATGTATGCCTCATGCGAAAAAATTTTCGATCCCCTTGCTCGGCGAACTGGCGTGATTGTGTTGAGTAATAATGATGGATGTGTGGTTGCCATGTGTAAGTTGGCAAAAGCCAAACTAGGTAATGTGAAATTTCAACCCTATTTCAAAATCAGTAAACAAGTTGAAGCTTCCGGTGTGACCGTTCGCAGCTCTAATTATGAGCTATATTCGGATCTATCTGCATCAATAATGGACATATTAAGTCGATACTCACCTGAACAACATATTTATTCGATAGATGAATCGTTTCTTCGTTTCCAAACTCAACCTAAAGAAAATTGGTGGCACCTAGGAAAAGAGATAAGGCGGGTAATATGGCAAGAAGTCAGGCTACCCGTGTGCGTGGGTTTGGGCCCTACCGCCACATTAGCTAAGGCAGGTAACCATTACGCCAAAAGAAACAAGAGCACAGGCGGTGTTAGTGTCGTTAATAAACAAAACATCATGACGGTGCTACAAGGAATGGCGGTCGAAGATGTGTGGGGGATCGGTACTCGCTTAAGTAAAAAACTAAGATTGATGTCAATTGATAACGCGTGGAAGCTTTCTCAACAACCCGCCAAATTAATGCGCCAACAATTTTCAGTAAATATTGAGCGAACAGTTAGGGAGCTACAAGGCGAGTCGTGTTTAACATGGGACGAAGTCAGAAGTCCAAAACAGCAGATATTTTCTACTCGGGCATTCGGTGAAAAAGTCAGTGATTATGCATCTCTAGAGCAAAGTTTAGTGATGCACGGTGAAAAAGTGGCCAAAAAAGCGCGTAAACAAGGTAGTTTGATAAAAATGATCGTGGCATTTGCTCACTCTAGCCCATTCGCAGACGGCCAGATTTATCGACGAAATATTCATCATGGTTTTTTTGATGCCACTGCTGATAGCCGTGACCTTGCCATTGCAGCTAGCGAAGCGGCGAAACAAATATTTCGTCCTGGTGTGTTGTTTCATAAATCAGGTGTGGGCGCGATAGAGCTATTAGATAATACTATGTACCAACAAGATATGTTTTCAATACAAAAACGGGATCCGCGTGTTATGGATACACTAGACACCATTAACCAACGTTTTGGTCCCGACTCTATCTCAGTGGCAGCAAAAGGCATTCAAGGAAAGTGGCAAATGCGTAGAGCCATGAAATCACCTAATTACACGTCTTCCTGGTTAGATATGGTGAAGATAAACTGCAATAATATTATTACAAAGTGAAACAACTAAAGCACGCTACAATCCAAAAATTTGAAGACTTAAATCAATCAACGCTGTGTTTTTATTTATCCAGATTCTATACTGAATGCCACAAGTTATTTTAACATCAATAGCGGCCCTGCCCGCAACTACGCCATAGCCATCACTTTGTGAAATTGCATATAACTAAATCATAAAAAATGAACATCGCTAATACTCTAAACGTAGGTATATAATGTAATCCTAGATGTTATTTAAAGATCAATAGGAGCAAACATAATGAGTATTGTCACACTACTTGATGGGGGCATGGGGCAAGAGTTATTGCGCAGAAGCTCTCGTAAAGTAACACCTATGTGGTCTGCCGACATTATGCTGAATGAGCCAATGCTGGTAAGAGATTTACATCGAGAGTTTATTGAAAGCGGTGCACGTGTCATCACACTAAATACCTATACTGCCACACCACAACGGCTAAAACGAGAAAATGAACTCGGTCAATTGACTAATCTTCATCAACAAGCCATGAGTGCTGCTCAAGAAGCAATTCAATTAGCGCAGCGCAATGATGTGTTAATAGCGGGTTGCTTGCCACCATTAGTGGCTAGTTATCATCCAGAAGTATCATTGTCATTCGAAGACTCGCTTGCAACCTATCGTCGCCTTGTTACATTGCAATCGCCCGCAAGTGATTTGTTTATCTGCGAAACAATGTCATCTATTACCGAGGCAAGTGCGGCCTGCACTGCTGCAATTGAAAGTGGTAGACCTGTGTGGGTTGCATTAACGGTCAGTGACGAGCATCCAAAACAATTGCGTAGTGGTGAGTTGTTAAAAGACGCCTTGCTGGTACTTGACTCATTTAATACCCATGCAACATTGTTAAACTGTAGTCAGCCCGAAGCCATCAGCGCTTGTTGGTCACTATTAAACAACAATCAGCGTAAGACTGGTGCTTATGCTAATGGATTTATATCGGTAGACTCCCTATACCCTGGGGACACTGTCGAAGAGCTTGAAATGCGACAAGACATGAGCCCCCAACAATATGCAGAACATGCAATGAGTTGGGTGAAAAACGGAGCATCAATCATTGGGGGCTGCTGTGAAATTGGGCCATTACATATCAAAGCATTACATAGTGCACTATGCAGCGAAGGATTTATCTTGAAATAGCCATTCAGATTGGCAGTTCCAATGAGCGATCTATCGGACAACACTGTCTTATGAAATAACAGTATCTACTGTCTGGATGCTGTGATTGAGCGGCTAATTACTAGAAACGATTCACTACACCATAATTTATCTAACCACTGACAATTAATCAGTACTTAAAACTGCTCCACAGACATGTAAACTAATTAAGCGTGCAATACGTACTATTGAAGTTAACACTTACCCTAAATATAGGGCTGATGACTAGCCCGTAATCTTGAGTTGTACAAATACTTATGGACCTTATTTTTTTTGACCTAGATGGCACTCTATTAAATGATATATCTGAAATATCACCTTTCACCAAAGATACACTAATTATGTTGGGCGAAAAAAACATCGCTTATACCGTAGCGACAGGGCGCACGATGCTCTCAGCTCAGCGTATTTTAGATGGCCATGTTTTTGACTTGCCTCAGATTTACAATAATGGGGTGACAACATGGGATCCTAAAATCCAACAACTCACTCTTGAAAACTTACTCAACCACGCTGAAATTTCAACTATTGTTGATGTGGCCATTAAACAGGGGGTCGCGCCTTTTGTTAACACTATCGATAATGACCAGCATCATTTTATGTTTCACACTGAAACCCGTCACGATGTTGAAAAAGAACTGATCCTTAAGTACTTTTCTAGCAGTAAAGCAACACTTTTACCTCTTGAGGCTTTACCTATGGATAGTCAGGTAACCAATATTAGTATGATCGGCGCTGCGGATACTATCAATGCAATGTGGCTAGAGCTCAATACACACGAGAATCTTATCGCCTACTCTGGACCCGCTCTGGAAGGAAAACAATTTAGGTGGATGGATGTACATCATTGCCTCGCAAATAAGGGGACAGCAGTGACCAATTTAAAAAACAAATTGGGGGCAAGCAATGTTATTTGTTTCGGCGATAGTGATAATGATTTAAGTATGTTTGCGCTGGCAAATGAGAGTTATGCCCCAGAAAATGCCAAAGCAGTGATCAAAAAAGCTGCCAATGCGGTAATTGGACATAACCACAAGGACGGAATAGCCCATTTTTTACGTGAGCGTTTCTCATTGTAATTAATTGTATTGGTTTTCTGAAATTTAGCTAACTGAGCTCTAATAAAACAAGTTAATGGTCAAGTTTTAAATCAGAATATTTAAGATTGGTCGAACCCCGCGTTTTAAGATATTTAATGTAGATGATCTCCAAGCAACTATAGCTGGACTAATTTGATTTAATTTTGATAAAAACTTAAGTTTTAGCGTATTTTTGTGAGCTCAGTAGAACAACTTAATTGCAGTAAAATTCACACAACCCCTAATTGACTATTGATTCTATTAGTAATAATGTCAGATCTATCCTCGCTCGTACACTTCGAACGACAGGCATAAAAGGGTATGAATGAGTGCGCAGAATAAAAAACGAAGTAGACATGCTCATCATTGGCGCTGGCATCTCCGGTATCGGCGCTGCTTATCATCTGCAGAAACACTGCCCCAATAAGTCATATGCTATTATTGAAGCCCGAAGCGAAATCGGTGGCACTTGGGATCTATTTCGATATCCTGGGATCCGGTCTGATTCAGACATGTTTACTTTTGGCTTTAACTTCAAACCCTGGCGCTCGCCAAAAGCAATTTCTCCTGGCGAAGATATCAAGGCTTATATCTGTGAAGCCGCAGCTGAAAATGGTATCAAAAAACACATCTTATTCGAACACAAAGTAATTTCGACCAACTGGGATAGCTCAAGCGCCAAATGGCACACAGTGGTCCAAAATATACAAACAGGTGAACATTGCCAATATGTGAGTCGATTCTTTTTTTCCGGCGCTGGTTATTACAACTACGACGAAGGTTATACTCCAAAGTTTAAAGGTGTTGATAGTTTTGTAGGTGAAATAGTGCATCCACAATTTTGGCCACAAAACTTAGATTACGTAGGTAAAAATGTGATTGTGATTGGAAGTGGTGCCACAGCCATCACTTTAGTACCTGCCATGGCGATGACCGCAGGGCATGTCACTATGCTGCAGCGCTCTCCCACTTACATAGCGTCTATACCTGAACAAGATGAGTTTGCTAATGTGATACGTCGCTATTTGCCAGCTAAACTAGCTTACAGCCTCAGCCGCTGGAGAAAAATACTACTAGGTATGTTCATGTATAACATGTCTAGACGTCGACCTGAGTCTGTAAAAAAAGTCATACGGGAAGGTATTATTAATGCGCTGGGAAAAGATTACCCCGTAGATAAACACTTTAAACCCAATTACCAGCCTTGGGATCAACGGGCGTGTTTAGTGCCTAACGGTGATTTATTTAATGCTATAAAAAATGGTTCGGCCAGTGTGGTCACGGATCACATTGATACTTTCACGCCAACAGGGGTTAAGTTACGGTCAGGAAAAAAGCTAACCGGTGATATAATTATAACGGCTACCGGACTTAACTTAGACATACTCGGCTCTTATAAGCTAAGTGTTGATGACAAACCATTTAATCCCGCCGATAGTTATTGTTACAAAGGCATGATGTTGAGTGGTTTACCTAATTTTGCGTTTTCGATGGGCTATACCAATGCGTCTTGGACCTTGAAGTCAGATTTGGTTGGACAGTATTTTTGCCGCTTGATTAACCACATGGACAAACATCAATATCACTATTGCCAGCCTATATTACCCACCGGTGGAATGGAGGCAGAACCTTTCATTAATTTCACCTCTGGTTATATCACCAGAGCGTCGCATAGAATGCCAAAACAGGGCCGCGATAAACCATGGAAACTTAACCAAAATTATATACTTGACCGGATGAGTTTAAACCACTCATCGGTGGTAGATGACAGTATCGTATTCTCCTCGATCGCAACGGATAATCGCAACTTACAATTAGATAAACAAAATACAATTAATTAATTAACAACAAAACTTAACAATACACTTACTTGTGAGTGAAGCCGATGGACAAATACAAAATGTCGCCGATGTCGACAAATTAACCCAACATGTTTAATACAGCTCAAAACTGACTGCCTGCTGTCAGACTAACAGGGATAGGTCATCATTATAACCAGCTTGGATGTTGGCGGTGTCAATACCTGTATCACCACTAAGATCATCATATTTTTTTGGTGAAACGATAAATACCAACCAGGTAATTTTCGCCAGTGATATTAATTGCATGTAAGCCGGCAAACCACTATTTGTCAATACTCTGCCCATATTCACTCAAACCCAGTCATTATAGTTGTTGCGTAATCAGTCTATTAGATGTTTCGATGATATAATCGTTCGTTAATAGTCATTAACACGAAAGTAAGCTTGCCTAAATCAGATGATAAATATCGCTGACCGCAAAGTTAACAGTATATTTTGATGTGTTTGATATCACAAAATATCCGATATATCGACTGGTACAGCTTGTGTTTACTGGAACACTTATTCCAATTCAGGATCAATGTAGCCTGAAACAACATTAAAATTAACATCATCTGTTACAACATATGTGATTTATGCTTTGATAACTCGCTCACAGCATACAATAACGTGTCGTTAATTTTATGAAGAACTAACGAAGCGAAAAACACCAAAATCCAAGTATCAGTGATTGATGGATAATGAGCTGTAAGTTATCGTTTGAGCTCAGAATTAGTAATCTCATTAAATAACAGCATATCTAACCTCCTGTGGATCCCACACCATGAGTCTGCAATTCAAGGCTTTTCAAACCTATGGAAAAATGCTTAAACTTCAATTGGGAGCTATTTGTAAATAACGCAAAGCTTAAAGTATAGTTAAACTCAGCGTTAGTATTGTCGATTATACGTCTTAGGTATTTTAAAATATAAACGTGATAAACGACACAAAGAGACAGCAGTTGTAATTTATACCCTTAGAAATCCAGACGCTACATACGCAATTTAAATAAAAACAACGACAAAACGCTCCCAACAGTTTGCTTTATTTTTACTTTAAAATATTGTTATTACGACTTATCTTTATGTCGCATTAACTCCTGCAGATAAATTCCTCCTTTAATACCGTCCATCGCTGCGTCTATGTAGTCGGCAATTTTTTCAATATCAGGAATAGTGTCTCGACAAGCCATTAAGCCAAAATCAATAGCGTCACAATAACTCACCACAGTAATATTTAATGACTGGCCATCAATTAGCACGGATAAAGGATAAGTTGCTTGCAGCTTTGCCTGACCAAAATACAAAACCTGTCTAGGGCCGGGAACGTTAGATATGGTCACGTTTGCAGCAGGTGGTAACAAGTTAGTCATATTTAGCTGATTCATTACTGCAACCAAGCCTTGGGCAATTACAGCAAAACTGGTGGCAGCATCCGCAGAAACCGAACCCAGTTCTTCTTTTGCATCTTGGGTTGAAGTGCCAATTTTAGCTAATCGGGTCATAGTATCGGCTTCATCAGTGGCTAAATTAGCAGTAACGTAGGTAATCTGGTTACCTGTCCGATTCATCTGCCTCACAGAAACGGGAACTGAAGCGATTAATGACTTTTTGGGTAATGCATCTTTTTCCTGCATATATTTACGTAAGGCACCAGAACATAAAGCTAGTACCATGTCATTCACTGTGGCGTTGGCTTGTTTGCCTATGGTCTTAAGTTCTGACAAAGAGAGTGATTTCACGGCAAATCGACGAGCACCAGTGATAGGCACATTAAAAATAGATTTTGGGGCAGTGAAAGGTACAGGAGAAGTATTTTTACTGATACCGGTGGCTTTTAGGCCTTGTCCCCAAAACATTTTTGAGAGGTCTTGGACCATACCCGCCCTGTCCTTGACCTGTGCCGCCAATATAGCCGTCTTTTCACTCAAACTTGTTGAATTGTGAGTGCCAGACTTTGAATGTTTTTTCATGCCAGCCCAAGGTGCACGCACTTCATCTTGGCCAGACAGACTGAAACATTCTTCCATTAATTCGATGCCACCCATGCCATCAATAGCGGCATGATGCATTTTCATATAAAGGGCAAATTTGTTTCCTTCTAACCCTTCGATCAGGTGAAATTCCCAAAGAGGACGTTCTCTGTCTAGCAGGCGACTATGAAGACGTGAAGCTAGTTCTAACAAATCAGTCATTTTACCGGGTTTTGGTAATGCTGAATGACGAACGTGGTAATGGATATCAAAATGTTCATCCGTGAGCCAACTCGGTAACTTGCTACTGCTTATGTGACTTAATTTTTGATTAAAAGGAGGGCCAGCAGGCTGGGATTCTAACTTGTCCATTAAATCCCGTGGAAAGTTACCTTTATACCCTTTAGGTATTTCAAAGATAGCCAAACTGGCAACATTAACAGGTGTGGTTTGCTTTTCTAAAGACAGAAAAGCGAGATCGAGCGCGCTTAATTTATTTGACACTGAAACAACCTAGAAAAATCCGTTGCCCAAACTATACAATGAAATTTCCATACTTTAATTATTTATTTCTACCAACCCAAATATATATCACTAAAACCTGCTCTTTTAAAAGTATCAAATAAGTCAACGTCAATATTGACGACAGCACTAACAACTTTCACTCATCAGTGCAGGGAATTTAGCTCGGATACTTATGACATATTTATTAAAAATCAGGACAGCTTGCATTATATTTAATTGTTACGGATCAACATGACGTTTAAAGACAAATATGTAAGTAACAAAAATTATCTACAAAAAACACACAGCTATTACTGCCTATGACTTCAACACAATCTTAAAACATTCACTTTCAAATTCTATCGTATCATCAAGCATGATTTTTTTACGGCGTCTAGTTTCAACCTCACCATTAACCAATACTCGACCATTGTCGATAGCCACTTTAGCTTCACCACCACTTGATACTAACGCTTCGAGTTTTAATAACTGGTACAAAGCAATTGGCTCTGCATTAATTTCAATATTTTTCATTGGTAAAATTTCCACTTAATTGTTTATTTTTGTTTGCCATTAATTCAAACAGCACATCTGTAAATCTATCCCTTGAATCTAAAAATCCTAGGTTATTCAAATATTAAAATGTAGATGATATTAGCTTGCAAGAACGATAAAATCTAAAACTGGTTCAAAATACTTATTTGCTTAAGACTTTTTCTATCTAAACACTTTGATATCAAGCGCTATTCATTATGCATAATAGTTCTGATCCTTATAACAGCGATACAAGTAACCTAACTTATGTGTCTAATGCTTATTATGATACAGCCTTATCCTTCACTAATTAACAAAATGAGCGGTATAGATGAAATTATTGATTAACCTTGTTCGTAACTTACTCGGCGGCATCATCGCAGCCATCGATTTTATTACCCGCGGCACAAGACTAAAACGCACGGTAGAAGCACAAAAGCAGGTCGAAGCAGAGCTACAAAAATTAAGTTTGTTTCAATTTTTTGCTTGCCCATTTTGCATTAAAACACGTCGCGCAATGTACAAAATGAATTTGCCAGTCGTCAAACGTAACGCCTCTCAAGGCTCGCCTTATCGGGATGAGTTATTACAAGGTGGCGGAAAAGTTCAGACTCCATGTTTACGTGTCGAAAGTGACAGTGGTGTAGAATGGTTATATGAGTCTTCTGCGATCATCAGTTACCTCGAAAAGCGTTTCGTTTAAATACTTAAATTCTGAAATTTTTAGGCATCTTTTATTCCTGCTTAAAAGACAATCTTCATTGATTGAACGCATACCGTTATGGGTACCCGTTTTTGTGTGCCTATATTAGCTGTTACAATTTTTATTGCAGGTTCAATGCATCGATGTACTGGGATGTTCCATTGTATTGATCTCAAAATACAATTTTGGACTTGGCTCCTGTTTTGCTGACAAATCTAAACATTCACAGGCCCCAAATTTAGCTTCCCATAGCGGTGGCAAACCAAACGCTAAAAATTCTATTTGCAAATGGCACATAACCTTTTAATCGTTGTTTGAAACTTGAATCCCAAAAAATTATTTTGATTGTTCGTGGCGTTATCAAAGGGTGAGGTTATATATACCCGATTGCGAATGATAGATTGTTTGAGTCAATCAATGGCATCTGGTAGCACATGAGCAAATACCGTTTGGATCCATTAGCGCAAGAAAACAGGTATACATCCACGACACGTTAGTTAAGCCGTAAACTTTCTAAAATCAGTGGCAACGTCACCGCTACCGCTGTCGTTGATAATAAAAATTGTTGAGTAAAGCTTATCTATCATAGAAAAAGACTATATTCGCCTCTAGCAATTTATTGATGTTTGTTACCAAGGTAAAACTTCACCATTTGAATGCCAAAAGGTACCGGTGTTATTCAAGTTCAACTCTACAATTCTCTGCATTAAACGTTCAACCGCTACCGCAGCAGAAATATCACCACCATAATTAACCATCTCAGTTTGAACATAGCCAGGGTGTAATAAAGCGACAGCAACTTGTTGCTCTTTAAGATCATGAGCTAACGACACTCCAGCAATATTTAACGCGGACTTGGACATACGGTAGCCGTAATAACCACCAGAGGTATTATCTTTTACCGAACCCATACGACTGGTAATCAACGCAACTTTTGCACCTTTGACCAATTGTTTCTTCAACAGATGGGTAACCATCAAAGGCCCCATTGCATTGACTCTAAATTGGTACTCAAGAGTCGCAAGTGACATATCGTCTAGACTTTCATTAGCAAACACACCTGCGTTATTGATCAGTAAATCAATTTTTAAATCGTTCAATATAGGTAGAGTTTTTTCTAGACATTCTGGGTTACTCACATCAACTTTATCGACGACTTTTGCGCCAGACTGACTAAGCTCATCACTATTATTGCGGCACAAAGCAATAACTTTATTACCTTTAGCTAAGTACTGTTTTACAAACTCCAAACCAATGCCTCGATTGGCTCCAGTAATAACAACGGTTGCCATAAAATTCCCTTAAGTTTGACTGGCTAATAATCTAGCTAAGTCTTCTGGTGTATCGATGCCAATAGGCGGTGTAATCCTAGCTTGTTCAACATGGATTTTTTCACCATGCCACAAGACACGCAGCTGCTCTAAAGATTCAATTTGCTCTAAGCCTGATGGTGACATATTTACATATTGTTTAATAAAACCAGCACGGTAAGCATAAATTCCGATGTGTCTAAAATAAAATTCGCCAATTTCGTCAATGCTATCTGAATCAAGAAAACGCGCTCTGTCGTAAGGTATGGTCGAGCGTGAAAAATACATAGCATAGCCTTGCTTATCCATCACAACCTTGACAGTGTTGGGGTTAAAGGCATCTTCAATATTAGTAATTTTAACAGCTAGAGTTGCCATTTCAGCTTGTTGGTGATTATGTAAGTTTTCAGCCAC
>CAZMDX010000062.1:0-2857 GCA_964564805.1 uncultured Pseudoalteromonas sp.
ATTCACTTTTTACGATACCACTTACGTCACCTTGATTAGCCAGTGTGAAGGCTGCATCTTCGAAAGCAGGATCCATAATTCCTCTGCTAAACCAACCTAAACTTCCACCATTCTCAGCACTAAACGTATCACTTGAAAATGTCTTAGCTAATTCCGAAAATTCCTCTCCGGATTGTATTTTTACCAATACCTCTTCCGCTTTTTTAACAATTGCATCATCTTGCTCTGCACTTTCAAATAAGATGTGTGCAACTTCACGTTCTTCGTCAGTACTGTAGTCAACAATATTTTGTTGGTAATGTGCTAAAAGTTCTTCTTCGCTGACATCTATATCAGGTAATAAATCTTTGAGAGTAAGTTCTACAAAAGACAAACTCACTTTTTGTTGAGTATCGAATTGGCTAATATTATTTTGATAATAATTTAAAACCTCATCATTACTAATTTCAATTTCTGCCAGAAATTTTGCTGCAGGGACATTCAAATAGCGAACGTCACGTGTCTGCTGCTGCATAATGAAGGCTGTTTTTGCCTCACTTGATAACGCAAATTCAGTTCCCATCAACGACTGTGAAAGTTGCCTACGCACCATGTCTACGCGCATGTAATCCCTGAAGTTGTTAGTTTGAAAGCCAGCTTGGCGTAAAAGCGCAAGATATCGATCATTATTAAACTTACCTTCAACCTGAAATTCTTTCATACCAATGATCGCTAACTTGATTTGTTCATCACTGACCCTTAAGCCTAAATCTTGAGCTGCTTGGTCAAGAAGCTTTTCACTGACGAGTCGGTCTAAAATACCTCTGCGAAAATTTTGTAAATATGCAGTATCACTTGCCAAAGCAGCAAAGGCTTCTCCAAACTGAGATTCCATTCGTGAACGCTCGTTTTGATAGGCACGTTCCAACTCGTCTAAGCCTATCTCATCACCATTTACATTGGCCGCAGCACCAGATGCAGATGAGTTGATGTAACTCCCTACCCCTGCGAATACGAAACTTAAAATAACTAATACTAAGATACCCATAGCCCAAGGGCCTTGTGATCCTTCTCTGATTCTTTCCAACATACTAAAGTCCAAACTCCAAATGAGCTGTTATTGATAAGTATTAAAGACACCAACATTAGGTTGTCTTAGCCGCAATCGAACGATTATATACCAACCGAGTTCATTTATTAATGATTGTTCGCAGTGAATTTAAAATATCTGTCTAATTTTAAATAAGAGTAAAACTAGACCAACACAAACTGCACATAAACAAAAGGCGATGATAAATCATCGCCTTTTAAAATAAATGAGCTAATTAATTAGTTACAAGAATCTTTTAATGCTTTGCCGGCTTTAAACGAAGGTACTTTAGCTGCTGAAATCTGAATAGTCTCACCTGTCTGAGGATTACGACCACTGCGTGCTGCACGCTCACGTACCGAGAATGTTCCGAAACCAACCAATGCAACTTGGTCTCCATCTTTAAGTGCCGTAGTTACAGCCCCAGTTAATGCATCTAACGCACGACCTGCAGCCGCTTTAGAAATGTCTGCGCTTGCAGCGATAGTATCAATAAGATCTGACTTATTCACAATATGAACCCCTTCAATTGTTATTATATTTGCGGCCTACATTAAGCAGTGCCAAACGTTTTTTTTAACCTGAAAATAAGCCCCAGGCTATATTTATATTATCTTTAACTTCTAAGGAATCGCTTCAATCCCTTTCGCGACAAGGCCTTAAGCGAATCTGAGTTAAAGGCTACCATAACTATTTATTTAGTGAAGCCCTTTAATAGAAAAATAATCAAAAAAAATCGATAATCTGCTTAATTTTTAACCTTTTTCACTTCAATTGGCTTAAATTTCTCTGGGTGTTCAGCTAAGGCAAGAGCTAAGACTTCATCAATCCACTGCACAGGGTGAATATTTAAATCTCTTTTTACATTGTCAGGTATCTCTTCTAAATCACGTTCATTCTCTTTAGGAATGATCACTGTTTTGATCCCACCTCGGTGAGCAGCAAGTAATTTTTCTTTAAGACCACCAATGGGCAATACTTCTCCCCTCAGAGTAATTTCTCCTGTCATAGCTACATCACATTTAACAGGATTCCCCGTTAGGGTAGAGATTAATGCCGTACACATGGCAATACCGGCGCTAGGGCCATCCTTAGGCGTTGCGCCTTCAGGTACATGTACGTGTATGTCGCGTTTCTCATGAAAGTCGTTATTGATACGCAGCTTGTCTGCCCGGCTTCGCACAACTGTCATTGCAGTTTGAATAGACTCTTGCATCACATCGCCGAGAGAACCCGTAAAGGTCGTTTTCCCTTTTCCGACTACAGATGTTGTTTCTATCGTCAACAAATCCCCACCAACTTGTGTCCAAGCGAGTCCTGTTACCTGCCCTATTTGATTGGTTTTGTCAGCCTTCCCATAGTCGAAACGTTGAACACCCAGATATTCATTCAGATTATCTTGGTTAACCAACACTTCACTTATATTTTTCCCCAGAAGGATATTTTTGACTGCCTTACGACATATCTTAGAAATTTCTCTTTCTAAGTTTCTGACACCTGCTTCTCGTGTGTAGTAACGAATGATCCCAACAATGGCACTTTCATCAATAACTAGTTCGCCTTTCTTTAGGCCGTTACGGGTTATCTGTTTATCGACTAGGTGCTGGGTGGCAATATTCAACTTTTCATCTTCGGTGTATCCGGAAAGATGAATAACCTCCATGCGGTCCAATAAAGGTCCTGGAATATTCATGGTGTTAGAGGTGGCAACAAACATAACATCTGATAAATCGTAATCAACTTCTAGGTAGTGATCACTAAATTTGTTATTTTGTTCCGGATCTAGAA
>CAZMDX010000063.1:0-2551 GCA_964564805.1 uncultured Pseudoalteromonas sp.
GATTCGAACCCCCGGTAGGTTTGACCCTACGTCTGATTTCAAGTCAGGTGCATTAAACCGAGCTCTGCCAGCTATCCGTAATTTCTGCAAATCGATGAAGAAAAACTTAATTTTTCGTCACACCGAATTGAGGATGCGAATATTAGTGACGTTTCTAGGCCTTGTAAAGCCTTAATTGAACAAAATGTGCCGATTGATTATTGTTTGAACGGATTGAGCGCATTTACATCAAGTTACGTTTAGACATAACAATTAAAAACAATATTACTTGAAAAAGTGAACCAAACACCATACAAAGAGACTATTAATATATAATGAATTTTAACTTACGCTTTGGAGAATAAAATGGAACAAAGATCTTCCTACAGTAGCTCAAGTGAAGCTTCTGCCTTGCAAACCAACAAGGTATTACGTAACACTTATATGTTGCTAGCCATGACACTCACCTTTAGCGCAGTATGCGCTGGTATTGCAATGTCTATGGGGTTAGGACGAGGCACAGCCATGATGATGAGTCTGGGTGCACTTGTCATGATTTTCTTTTTAAATAAAGCAGCGCAAAGCTCGATGGGTATTTTGTTTGTATTCGTATTTACCGGCTTACTTGGCGCATCTTTAGGTCCGATGTTAAACCATTATGCAGGCTTTCCAGGTGGCTCAGGATTAATTCTCCAAGCTTTTGGTACCACTGCATTGGTGTTTTTCGGACTTTCAGGGTATGTATTAACTACCAAAAAAGATTTTTCTTTTATGGGTGGTTTTTTACTTGTTGGATTAATTGTTGCCGTAGTAGCTTCAGTGGCTAACATTTTTCTAGGTATACCAGCACTTAGTCTAGCGGTGAGTGCAGCAATAGTGTTTATAATGTCTGGCTTCATTTTATATGACACTAGCCGTATAATTAACGGTGGCGAAACAAACTATATCCGCGCCACTGTATCTATGTACTTAAATATTTATAACTTGTTTACGTCGATTCTTCACCTTCTAGGTGTTTTTGGTGGCGATGATTAATTCTTAAAGAATAAACTTTAAAATGCCTCAGCTTGCTGGGGCATTTTTTATGGTACATTGCCAACTTGTGTCATTTTTTCGTGAAGCTTATGCCCTCTTTTGCTTTAGTAATTACATCTGCTCCATTTTCGGAACAAAACGCTTACAGTGCGTATCGTTTTGCCCTTGCAGCTATAAAATTAAAACACAGTATCAATGGGATATTCTTTTACCAAAGCGGTGCACTTAATGGCTCTAGTTTACAGATCACTCCATCTGATGAGTTTGACTTGTATGCAGCGTGGGTGAAATTCTCGCAGCAATATCGAGTGCCTCTTATGGTATGTGTTAGTGCCGCAATAAAAAGAGGCATTATCACAGCGATAGATGCACAGGAGTCAGACAACCCACATTTTAGCTTGGCTGCGCCCTTCGAATCAGTCGGTTTAGGTGAGTTAGCAATATTGATCAGCAGCAGCGATAGGTTGATACAATTTTGAGTCAAGCCGCAACAGCAATTACAAACATTGCCATTATTAATCAATCAGCACCTTACGGTTCTTCTAACGGCCAAGAAAGCTTAGATATGGCTCTTGCTATGAGTAATTTTGCTCAAGACGTGAGTTTGTTTTTTGTTGAGGATGGTGTGTTACAACTGCTGACCTCCCAGCATCCAGGAGCAATTGATAACAAGGCTTACCACAAGACATTTTCTGCCCTTGAATTTTATGACATAGAAAATATATACGTGTGTAAACAAAGCCTAGCGCAAAGAGGTATACAAGTGTCTCAGCTGTGTATTCCTGTAACACTCATGGAACTAGAAAACTTGTCCAGCCTTTTAGCTAACCAGCAACACATAATGAGTTTTTAATGATTCTACATAAAGTATCTTCTAGCCCATTTAGTCATCTGGCACTACAACATTGTTTGCAACGTATACATAACACTGATGGGCTGCTACTGACCCAAGATGCTGTATATGCAACAATGCATCAAACCTTGCAAGCAAAGCTCGCAGAACACCATTGCGTATATGTACTTAAAGATGATATGGAGGCGCGTGGGGTGAAACTAGAAAATAACCACATTCAGATTATCACTTATGCCGAGTTCGTCGAACTCACCTTGAAATATGACAAAGTAATCAGCTGGTAGAGGCAAATGGAATATCATTTTGAAGTTGCAGGTAAAATGTTTACTACAGATAAAGCAGGTTATTTACTTAATGTTGAAGATTGGCAAGCAGACATTGCTACTACTTTAGCCAAAACAGAAAATATCGAGTTAACGGATAACCACTGGGAGGTAGTTAGGTTTGTGCGTCAGTTTTATCTTGAATTTAACACCAGCCCAGCAATGCGAGCTTTAGTTAAAGCGATGGCCAATGAGTTTGGTCCAGAAAAAGGTAATAGCCGATATTTGTTTAAGCTTTTCCCCAAAGGGCCAGCTAAACAAGCCACAAAAATAGCAGGCTTACCAAAACCAGCAAAGTGTTTATGACGTGAAAATTCATCGAAACAAACTTAAGGTCAAAGCGACTTTCTTTTTTTGATGT
>CAZMDX010000064.1:0-2276 GCA_964564805.1 uncultured Pseudoalteromonas sp.
GGCCATGATGTGGGTGATGAAGTACTAAAACTGGTGGCCAGTAAATTAAATAACATATCAGGAGGTGGAAAGACATTTCGTTTTGGTGGCGAAGAATTTGTCATCATTTTCCCTCGTAAAACAGCAGCCCAAGTCATGCTTTTTGTTGAAGAAGTGCGTCGAACTATCGCCGATTACGATATAACACTTAGAGCCAGTCCTCGAACACCTAAATCGAAAAGGCTTTTAGCAAAAAGAGCTTATACAAAAAAGAAGACCATAGAAAAAGTCGTCAAAGTGACAAGTAGTTTTGGCATTGCACAACGAACCAAAGAACACTCAAGTTTTGACAACATAATGAAACAAGCTGACATAGCGTTGTATGCGGCCAAGAAAGATGGAAGAAATTGTGTGAAGGTAGCAAATCAATGAGCCTAGGCCTATGAGTATAAAGAATACTGGAAATATTAAAGGCATTAATAGATTACTTATTCTTGGATATGTATGGCCTGAGCCGAATTCATCTGCCGCTGGTAGTCATATGTTGAGTTTATTAACTTTATTTGTTGAACAAGGTTGGCAAGTCACTTTTGCTAGTCCTGCACAGCAAGGTGAACATAAAACAGACTTGACTAGATTAGGTATTGAAGAACGGCCAGTAACCCTTAATTGCAGTAGTTTTGATGACTTCATTCAGGATCTCAATCCTAATATAGTGTTATTTGATCGTTTTATGCTCGAAGAACAATTTGGCTGGCGAGTAGCTAAACATTGCCCTGATGCATTGCGCATATTAGATACCGAAGATTTGCATTCACTTCGCCATGCAAGACATGAGGCTTTAAAACAAAACAGACCATTAGTTAAAGAAAATTTAAATAATGATGTGGCTAAAAGAGAAATAGCAGCGATTTTTCGCTGTGACTTAAGTTTGATTATTTCGGACTATGAAATGGAACTGCTCAATACCCATTACTCAGTTCCACAACATATTCTATTACACTGCCCTTTTATGCTCGACTTAGAACTCTTTGCAACATCAGAAAAAAACTATTCTGACAGGCAACACTTTATCAGTATTGGTAACTTTCGCCATGAACCAAACTGGGACGCGGTACTATTTTTAAAACAAAACATCTGGCCAATAATTCGCAAACAATTACCTAAAGCCGAGTTACATATATACGGTGCCTACCCACCACCAAAAGCAACACAATTACATAATTCCAAACAAGGATTTTTAATTAAGGGCTGGGCAGAAGATGCCAAACAGGTCATGCAACAAGCAAGGGTATGTTTAGCCCCGTTGCGTTTTGGTGCAGGTATAAAAGGTAAGTTAGCAGAAGCGATGTTTTGTGGCACTCCCAACGTTACGACCCACATCGGTATTGAAGGCATGACAATGGGACTGGACTGGTCTGGGTTAATAACAGTTTCAACTGATTTTGATAACCAAGAAAGCATTGCTATAGACTTTGCAAAACATGCAGTGCAACTCTATGAAGACCAAACGCTGTGGTACAGAGCACAAAAACAAGGGTATCAACTTATTAAAACTAATTTTAATAAGGAGAAAATTCAAGCAAAGTTACTGGCACGTATATTAACCATACAAAACAACTTGGACACCCATCGTGCAAACAATTTTATTGGGCAAATGTTGCAACATCATCACATGAAAAGTACCCAATATATGGCACAATGGATTGAAGCCAAAAATCGTTGAGATGGCTTTTTAAACATAGTTTTACGCAAACCCACAGACATATTTCAGGGCCCTCATTGATTAGACGTATGGTAAGGATGAACGTGGTAATCGCCCCTGTTTTTTAAGTGTGAAATTCGCGTTCCACTGTTAGTTTCACCAACATATACATAGCAGGATTATTATCTAGACATTTTTGCAGATCATTGATGATTGATGTACCTATCGTCTTATATGCCCAAATTATTTGTCTACGTGAGTGCATCTAGCGTCAATTTTAAAGTGATGATGGCGACGTGGTTAATGTAATAATTCAGTTCAAGATTTTACTTGAACCAAGCTCTACACTTTGTTTTCGAGATCATAACGCATCTCCTGTTGTCAGATATTCTTCGTTATCAATATAATATTTTTACGGATATTAATTGAGTATTTCTTTTTTAAAACTAAGATTGTGGAAATGTGAAGCTTTAGGCACAAACATTAATTCCAACCCTGCTGTACATTTTCCTAAAAATCGTAATAACCGACTCATGCTGAGGAAAAAGCTCCAATAACGACGTTGTTCTTAGAGAGTCAGAACGCAACGAAG
>CAZMDX010000065.1:0-4954 GCA_964564805.1 uncultured Pseudoalteromonas sp.
TAGGGAAATTTATGTCCGTACTACCCAATGAACTCAGTATATTAAGACAGCAAATAGATGAAATTGATTGCCAGTTAGTTGAGTTGTTGGCGAGACGGGCAAAAATAACGGCTAAGGTAGGAAAGTATAAAAGCCAAGTTGGCTTACCCATTTATGTTCCCGAGCGTGAAGCTGAGCTGATTGCCAAAAGACGGGCAGAAGCAGAACAACAAAATGTATCCCCCATGTTAATTGAAGATTTGTTACGCAGGATCATGCGAGAGTCTTATCATACCCAAAACGTTGAGTATTTATGCACTAATCCACAAATAAAAAAAATTGTGGTGGTGGGCGGTGCAGGTGCATTGGGTAGAATTTTTGTCGATATGTTTGAGCGCAGTGGATATTCAGTTCAGTTACTTGAACAACTTGACTGGCCAAATGCAGATTCTATTCTTGATGATGCCGGCTTAGTGCTGGTAGCTGTACCAATCAAATTAACCGAAAATATAATATCGAAACTGACACATTTACCCCCAGAGTGTATTTTGGTTGATATTACTAGTACTAAACAAAGACCACTTGCCGCCATGATGGCGGTGCATGAAGGGCCTGTATTGGGTTTACATCCGATGTTTGGACCAGATGTACCGAGTTTAGTAAAACAGATAGTAGTGGTATGCCATGGACGTCATGCTGAGCAGTACGAATGGCTATTGCAGCAGATTCGTATTTGGGGAGCCGTATTACAGCAGACCACGGCAAAAGAACATGATGATGCCATGGTATTTATTCAAGTTATGAGGCATTTCTGCAGCTTTGTATTTGGCTCGCATTTAGCTAGTGAAAACCCGAATCTACAGCAGCTAATATCTTTAAGTTCTCCTATTTATCGATTAGAGTTGGCGATGGTAGGTCGATTATTTGCTCAAGACCCAGCGTTATATGCCGATATCATTTTTGATAACGAAGACAGTGTTGCTTTGCTTGCCGAATTTAGTGTGAAATTCAACCAAGCCCTTACCTTGGTCGAAAATAACGATAAAGGTGAGTTCATCAAACAGTTTTTTAAAATTGGCTCTTGGTTTGGTGATTATTCTAAGCAATGTTTAATTAGTAGTAGAAAACTTTTACTCAAAGCAGATGACGACCGTTCACTAAGTGATGATAGATAGTTTGTGAGTGAAACAATGTATTTATTGTCTTACTGACTGTTTTTATTGCAGCTTGATAGCACTCGTAGACAACGAATGTTGATAGCTGTTGAAATTAAAAAGGAAGTACCATGTCTTTAAAAACGCGATTATTAGTTGCGATATTATTTATTTTGTTGTGTTCAATAGTGTTAATGGGTGTGGTATCTGTCAATGTCGCGGTAAGCGAATCGAACGACGCACTTACTAAAGCAGCTGAAGAACGTTTGATTTCGCAGAATGTTCAAACTAGTGCAGCTATTAATGAATATTTCAAATTCATCACATCACAGATCCGTACGAAATCATTTAACGTGTCTCTAGTTGACGCCGCAGAAAAATTTATTCCTGCGTTTAATGAATATGTCTCTGAACGTGGCAATACTAACGCGACACAAAAAAGGATGTTAGAGAATTATTATTCCTCAGATTTTACCCAACAATATAATGAGAGCAACCCAGAAAAATTAGCTGATGCAGCTTCTGCCTTAAATGGAATAAGTCAAAATGCCCTGGCTTTCCAATATGATTTTATAGCTGGTTCATCTTTTGCTCTAGGAGAAAAAGATGGCTTAACAAACCTAGCAAATGATTCCACTTACGCTAAGTTGCACAATAAATATCATCCTGATTTACGTCAATTTTTGCAAGAATTTGGTTATTACGACATTTTTATAGCAGATATTAATAACGGCAATATTGTTTACAGTGTTTTTAAAGAATTAGATTATGCCACTAGTATTATGACTGGGCCATATGCCGACTCTGGCATTGGTGAGGCTTTTTCTGCAGCAAGTAATGCCCAAAAAGGTGATGTGTTTTTTAGTGAGTTCAAAAAGTATCGTCCATCTTATGATGCGTTAGCTGGGTTTGCTTCTAGTCCCATTTACTCGAATGGTCAGGCTATTGCTGTATTGATTTTCCAAATGCCGATGGAAAGGATCAATAATGTATTAACCCACAATACATTGTGGTCAGATAAAGGATTTGGTGAGTCTGGAGAAACGTATTTAGTTAATGACAACAGTGTTTTACTAAACGAGAGTCGCTTTTTTGTTGAAGATAAACCAAGTTATTTAAATGCAATAAGTAGTAAATATCCTCTTCAAGCACAACTTATAATGAAGAAAGATACCTCAATTGGTATCCAACCTGTTGATTCTGATGCAGCTAAAAGAGCACTAAGAGGAGAAACAGGTTTTGAACGTATTCTCGATTATAGAGATGTTGAAGTTTTTTCCTCTTTCTCTCCTCTAAAAATTGGCGAGTTTAATTATGCATTGATGGCTGAGTTAGACGTCGAAGAAGCATTGAGGTCGGCAACTACAGTAAGAAATAATTTGATCACTTCTGCTTTGATTTCGGCTCTTTTAATTATCGGCTTGTCGGTAGTGGTGGTATTGATAATGGCAGCAAGAATTGTGCGACCACTCAACTTTTTAGGTAAAGCATGTGAAGAATTATCTGAGGGTGAAGGGGACCTGACGATTCAGCTTAAAATGTCCAAAATCCCAGAAATAGATCGGATTTCCAATGGCTTCAATACTTTTATTAGGCAGATTCACGAGATTATTTCACAAGTAAAAATAAATGCAGATAGCTTGTCATCGGCTTCACAAGAGTTAAGTGTTATTACCTCTGATAGCAGTGATAAAACGACTCAGCAACGTGACCAAACACATATGGTATCTACAGCCATGCAGCAACTATCTTTGGCTGTCACAGATGTTAGTAAATCAACCCAAGAAACTAATACACAAAGCATAGAAGCTCAAGTCAGTTTAAAAGAGAATATGAAACGGGCTGACCTAGCGGCTCAAAATATCAAGCTTTTGGTAAAGCTAATAAGTGACTCAGGTAAGGTGATTGTAGGCTTAAAGGATGAAGTGAATCAAATAACCACAGTGCTGAACGTGATCACAAGCATTGCCGATCAGACAAATTTATTGGCTCTCAATGCAGCTATTGAAGCCGCCAGAGCTGGAGAAGCAGGCAGAGGATTCTCAGTTGTGGCTGACGAAGTTAGGGCCTTAGCAACTCGCTCTCAGGAGAGTACAGTTGAAATTTCTAAATTAGTTGAAGTGATGAATCAATCCGCCACTAAATCGGTTGACTCTATGGAGCGAGCGACTGTAGCTGCAAAAGGTGGTATACATTTAGTCGATTTGGTCACGGTTGCCATGGATGAATTGTCTACAAACCTTCACCAAGTGTTATTACTCACTGAAACAGTGGCTGCTGCCACAGAAGAACAGGATCAAGCTTCAATATCAGTGGTCATGAGTGTTAAAAGCATTAGTGAACTAGCGAGTGATGTGGAAGAAGGCTCTAAACAAACCAGTACTGCTGCGGAGAGCCTAGCTGAGATAGCTGCACATACACATGAATTAGTTGAACGTTTTAAAGTATAAAAGTGTTCAGTTTATAAATGGATAAGGCTTACCTTACCCATTTACAATGGCATCAACTCCAAAGTGCTTTAGCTATTCAGCTAAAGCACTTACTGCGGCGATTCTAGTTGGGTTTATCTCTTCACTAGGATAACAACCTAACACCTTAAAATATCGTGTCATGGCTTTTAACTCTTCTAGTGCTTGCTGCATTGGTCCATCTTGTACATTACCCTCAACATCCAGATAAAACATTTCTTCCCAAGGATTACCCGTTATTGGCCTAGACTCTAGCTTGGTCATATTAATGTTGTTATCTCGAAGTACCATTAACGCTTCCACTAGTGCCCCCGATTTTTGAACTGTAGACATAACCAAAGTAGTTTTTGCTGGAACTTGTAATGGAACATTGACAGATTTACAGGCAACAACAAAAAAACGGCTATGATTTTCTTTTTGATTCGCTAAATTCGATTTGATCGCATGCAAACCGTACAAACTGCCACCCGTTTCACTACCCATTGCCGCAATATCATCTCTATTTAGTTCGGCCACCTTGAGCATTGCTGCAGAAGTACTATCGCAAGGTTTCACTTCTACGTTACCTAATTCTGCAAGGAAGTGACTACACTGCGCAAATACTTGCGGATGTGCGTACAAGGTTTTTACCTTGCTAACATCCGTTTCTTGGTTGACTAAAAGTGCATGCTTAATGGGATGGGTGAGTTCACCAACAATTGAAAGCTGAGTATGTTGCAGTTGATCGTATACCTCGTTAATACTGCCAGAAGACGTATTTTCAATAGGTAGTACGCCATAGTCAGCTTCGTTATTTTCTACTTTTTTAATAATGTCTATAAAACTTTGACAGCCTATTTCAAGCAGTTCACCAGGGCGCCTAGAGAAATATTTCTGAGTAGCTAAATAACTGTAAGAACCTTTATCACCTAAAAAAGCGACACGATTAAGTGGCAAACTACTGCCAGGATTGGCTCTTGCGGCTAATAATGCTTGCTGGTTTAGCACCGAGTCTTCAATAATTACATGAAACAACTGTGTGACGTAATGCGCGTCGAGTCCGTGTTTTTTACCTTCTTTTATTAACCGAACCAGTAATTGCTCCTCGCGTTTTTGATCTCGTACAGGAATTTGGTTTTTAATTTTTGTTTCAGCAACTTGATTAGTAAATTGTTGTCTTTTGGCTAAAAAAGTCAGCAGGTGAGTGTCAAGCTCAGTGATTTTAACTCTAAGTTCTTCTAATTCTAATGATGACATGATGTCCACTTGTTGTTTCAAAAAAAACCTCCCGGCAGGGAGGTTTGAATACTCTTAATATAAATAGGCCACATGTTTTTATGACCCTACAAAAGTTACTATGTGTAGGAATTTATA